>DASRZG010000247.1:0-2777 GCA_035686585.1 Phycisphaerae bacterium | reverse complement strand
CTGATCGCGCTGCTGCTGTCGGCGAGGCTCCGCGGGGCGCTGCACATTCAGAAGCTCTACGGCCGCCTGCCGATCGCCCGTCACCTGGCGGCCGCCGGCGAGGCCGCCCGCGCCTACCGCGCCGCACCCGCCGCCCTGGCGGCCGTATTCGGCATCGCATTGCTCACCCACTTGGCATGGATCGTGACGGTGATCCTGGTGGGCCGGAGCCTGTCGATCGCCACGGCCTGGCCGCGGTACTTCATCTACGTCCCGCTGATCTACATCATCGGCGTGGTCCCGCTGGCCCCGGGCGGCTGGGGGCTGCTGGAGAAGTGCTACGTCCTCCTGTTCGCCTCCGCCGCCGTCGGGCCCACGGCCGCCCTGGCGATGGCCCTGCTGAGCCGGGCCGTCCAACTCGCCTGCGGCCTGTCCGGCCTGGTCGCCATGGCCGCCACAGGCCGTGTGCCGTCGGCCCGCGCGATCCGCGCCGAACTGGACTCGCCCGGCGAACCCGGCGGGTCCGGCGAGTGACGAGTCAGGTTTGACGGCGATCAGAAGACGGGGTCCGTCGCCCCCTGTCGCCTCCTTCTATTTCGCCCCCGGCCCTTGTGGCCGGGGGCTATCGGGTTTGTAGTGTGCCCGTAAGGGCATCAGGGAGGCCGCCTCACGGCGGCACTACGAACGACGTTCCCCGGGCGACGGAGTTGCCCGCCCTGGTCCAAATAGGGAAGGTCCAAATAGGGACGGGGCCGATAGGGACGGGGATAGGGACGGGGACGGACCCTCTTTTCTTAAAATCCGGGGACAGCATATCGTTAAAATCCGGGGACAAAAATCCGGGGACAGCAACAAAACAAATCCGGGGACAGCATATCGAATGAAGTGATACACCCGTGATGCGGACGGGGCCTGTTTGCCGAGGGCACGGTGTCCGGCCGGGGACGCGCTCCCCGCTGGGTCGCGGCTAAACAGGTACCCCCCCGTGAACGGGGCGGGCGGGGAGGGGGGCGGGAGGGTGTGCCTCGATACCACCACCGAAGGTGGTGGCAAACAACAGCAGGGACCGGCAAGAGCTAACTGGCCATGTGAAAAGTACATCGGGCGCCGTTAGAATCTGGGCAGCGATGGCGGGCAGTCCGAGGGACATCGAGGAGCAGGTGCAGGAGATGCGAACTGGATTCGACCGAACGGGCCGGGGGGCCGTATAAATGATGAGTTCATGGGCGACGCCTTCACAACCACGCTGCTGATCCCCGTCCTCAACGAGATCGACGGCCTCCGCGCGATCATGCCGCGGGTCCGCCGCGAGTGGGTGGACCAGATCCTGATCGTCGACGGCGGCTCGACGGACGGGTCGATCGAATACGCCCTCGAGCACGGCTACGAGCTCCATCGCCAGCAGGCCCCCGGCATCCGCAGCGGCTACCTGGAGGCCCTGGGCCGGATTACCGGTGACGTGCTGGTGACCTTCAGCCCGGACGGCAACAGCGTCCCGGAGGTCATCCCGCCCCTGCTGGCGAAGATGGCCGAGGGCTACGACATGGTCATCGCCTCGCGCTACCTCGGCGGCCGCAAGAGCGAGGACGACGATGTCATCACCGCCTTCGGCAACTGGCTGTTCACCCGCACGGCCAACCTCCTGCACGGCGGGCACTACACGGACATGATGGTGATCTTCCGAGCGTACCGGACGGCGCTGATCGGCGAGCTGGGCCTGGACCGGCCCGAGCCGTACGCGCTGCCGGAGCGGCTGTTCCATACCCGGATCAGTTGGGAGCCGCTGCTGAGCGTCCGGGCGGCGCGGGCGAAGTGGAAGGTGGGGGAGATCTACGGCCCGGAGCCGCCGCGGATCGGCGGCGAGCGGAAGCTGCAGCTCGTGCGGTGGGGGGCGGCCTACTACTGGCAGATCCTCCGCGAGGTTTTTGGCAACAGGCCGGGCTGGGAAAGGGCGCGCCGTGGATAGGGCCGAGCTCGACCTGATGCGGCGGACGCAGGACGTCCACTGGTGGTACCAGGGGCGCAAGCGGATCGTCGAGCGGATGCTCGCCCGATACGTGCCGGTGCGGGCGGACCGGTCCGTCGCCGACGTCGGCAGCGGCTTCGGCGTGCACCTGTCGCTGCTGATGGGCTTCGGGCGGGTGACGTGCGTCGAGGCCGACCCGGAGGCGCGCGAGGCCCTCCTCCGGCGGTGGGGCGATCGCGTCCGCGTGCTCGACGCGAAGATCCCCGACCCGATCGGCGAGCGGTTCGACCTGATCCTCATGACCGACGTGCTGGAGCACGTCGAAGACGACGCCGGCGCGGTCGACTGGCTTCGGGAGCACCTCTCCGACGGCGGGCTGGCGCTGCTGACCGTCCCGGCCCACCCGTGTCTGTGGACGCAGATGGACGAGGCCGTCGGGCACTATCGGCGCTACCGCCGCCGCACCCTGGTGAAGTTGCTGCGGGAGGGGGGCTTGGAGATCGTCCGGTCCACCTATTACAATGCCCTCCTGCTGCCGGCCAAGCTCGCCTTCGTGCTGTTCGACCGGCTCCAGCGCCGGCGGAGGCCGGGGGCGCCGAAGCGTTCCTACAACGACCTGCCTCCACGACCGGTGAACTGGCTCTTTCGGCAGGTGCTGTCGGCCGAGGCGGTCTGGCTGGGGCGGTTTGGGCTGCCCGCGGGCGTGGGCCTGATCGTCCTGGCCCGCAGGCGCGGCGGCGGATGACGGTATGGATCTGGTCCTGATCAATCCCGGCGGGCGCCGGCTGACGTATCAGAAGCTGGCGTCCGATCTGGCGGGCATCGAGCCGCC
>DASRZG010000246.1:0-2212 GCA_035686585.1 Phycisphaerae bacterium | reverse complement strand
GAAACGGCGTCTTCTCAGGCCAGCTCGTGCTGGGCAGCGCCCGTCCGATCAAGGGCCTGACGGTGCAGGTCGGCGATCTGACGGGCCCGGCGACGATCCCCGCCAAGGCCGTCGACGTCCGCTGCGCCCTCCCGGACGGGTGGGTCAACCAAGGCTGGATGACCAGCGTGAAGGGGCCGTGGTTCGACGGCCTGGAGGAAGCGCCGCCGGCCGAGACGCCGGTCTTCGAGGACGGGGGCGGCGCCGTCCAGCCGCTGTGGTTCCGGGCCACCGTCCCCGCCGACGCCAAGGCGGGCCTGTACAAGGCCGACGTGCGGATCGCCGCCGACGGCGCCGAGCCCCTGGCCGCCCGGATCGAGCTGAAGGTCCTGGACTGGGCCCTGCCCGCCCCAAAAGACTTCATCGCCGACATGGACTACTTCCAGTCCCCCGACACCGTCGCGATGAAGTACAAGGTGCCCTTCTGGTCGCCGCGGCACTGGGAGCTGATGGAGAAGTCCTTCGCCGAGATGGAGCGCCTCTCGGGCAGGACGCTGTACATCACCTGCATCCGCCAGACGCAGTTGGGCAACCAGCACGCCATGGTCCGCTGGATCCGCGACGACAACGGCAAGCTCACCCCCGACACCCGCATCGCCGAGAAGTACATCGACCTGGCCGTCAAGCACATGGGCACGATCAAGGCCGTGGTCCTGTACTGCTGGGCGCCGCCCACCTCCCAGGGCGAGTACAGCGCCGTCGGCATCACCCATGATCGCGAGATCTACCTCTCCGTCCTGGACCCCGCCACCGGCGAGCCGACCGAGGAAAAGGGCCCCCAGTGGGGCTCGCCCGAGTCGTGGAGGCTCTGGGGCAAGCTGACGCTGGCGATGAAGGCGGTGCTGAAGAAGCGCGGCCTGGACGACAAGATGATGTACGGCCTGCTGGGCGACCACCGCGCCACGCGCAAGGCCATGGACGACATCTCCGCCGCCGCCCCCAAGACCCCCTGGGCCCTGCAGTCGCACACCTACTGCGAGGAATGGCAGGGCAAGGAGCTGGGGATGTGCTCGGCCTTCTGGGGCATCCGCGCCGAGCCGAGAGACCCCTCCGAGGCCCGCGGGCACGGGTGGATGAACCCGTACTGGCTGACCTACGGCCCGCGGGACTCGACCCGGACGGTCTCGCAGATCGCCCGCCAGCGGACGCTCACGGAGCTGTGGCTGACCGCCAGCGCCACCGCGGAGAGGAACTGGCCCAAGGCCGTGGGCGTCCGGGGCCTCTCGCGGATCGGCATCGACTTCTGGGAGGTCCTGGACAAGCCCTGCTCGCAGTTCGGCGGGCTGACCATCATCGGCCGATACCCGGAGACCGAATGGGGCCACCTGAGCTTCGCCCGCGGCACCCCCTGCCTGCTGAGGCCCGGCGCCAACGGCGCGATCCCCTCGATCCGATCCGAGGCCTTCCGGGAGAACCTCCAGGAGATCGAGGCCAGGGTCTTCCTGGAGAAGATGCTGATGGACAAGGACCTGCGGGCCAAGGTGGGCGAGGAGCTGGCCAACCGCTGCCAGGAGTGCCTGGACAAGCGGACCCGCGTCGCCCTGAACATCCAGGTCCGCCACACCTTCTCGTTCATCCAGGGCTGGCCGTTCTACGTGACGGGCCTGGAGGACCGCACCGAGAACCTGTTCGCCCTGGCGGCCGAGGTGGCGGGCAAACTGGGGCAATAAGGGACCGTGGGTCCGGAACGGTTGGGAACACGAATTGCACGAATTAGGACGAATTGCACGAAGGAGAGGAGGGACAGCAACGACGCCAAAAGGCAAGCCGAGTGGCGGCGTTGGGTCGGTAGGATCGAACCCGTCCAATCCTCATGTCTTCGTGCAATTCGTTTCAATTCGTGGAATTCGTGTTCTCTGCGCCACCGTTGATCAGCGCGGCAGGAAAGGAAAGATACGTCATGACATGCAAATCGCGCCTTCTCCTGGTAGCGGGAGTGCTCCTGGCGAACGCCCTGACGGCCCGGGCCGAGGGGCCGCCGGTGTGGACCTATGAGGACTTCAAGGCCAAGAAGATCCCCCAGACGTACACCGTCCGCCAGGGCCATCCCCGGCTGCTGATCACCCCGGACAACCAACCGGAGATCATCGCCAAGGCCAAGGCCGCGCCCAAGCTCTTCCAGGCGGTGATCGAGGTGGCCGAGAAGGGCAAGGGCGAGCCGGCGGCCCTGGCC
>DASRZG010000245.1:0-2122 GCA_035686585.1 Phycisphaerae bacterium | reverse complement strand
CTCGTCGCGGTCTATTCCATCGAGGATCGGCTTGAGCCGGCCCCAGGTGACCGTCTCGGCCGAGACGGGGTCGGCGATCTCCTTCCAGGTGATGAAGGTCTGCCCGGCGCGGTGCACGGCCTTCACGGCGGTCACTTGCGGCGGGACGTCGGCGGGCTGGCCTTCCCACGACACGTCCAGGCAGGTGGCGTCGGCGTTCCAGAAGGGGCAGCTCTTGACGAAGAAGCCGCCGTTCTCCTTACCGGCGACCCACTGGCGGACGGCCTCGGTCGCGTCGAGCCGGTCGAACCAGGGCGGCCGGATCGCCAGCGGCCCACCGGCGGCCCGGCCCGCCCCGCCGGAGGCGAAGGCGGCGTACTGCGGGAAGACCTGGATGTCCGTCAATGCCTCATCCATCCGGCCGTCCACCTCGACGCTGCGGAAGATCAGCAGGTCCGCCCGATAGACCTTCGCGCCCTTGGGAATGGCCGACAGGTCGAACCGGACGACGCCCTCGCCGTTGGAGGCGGGGAGGATCTCGACCTCCTTGGTCTTGACGGCCTGGCGGGCGGGCTTTTCGGGCGCGGGGGCGGCCTCCTTGGGCGGATCGGCGAACAGCAGCTTGCCGAACCGGCCCGGGACGTGGCTGTCGCCGGAATAGGTCGGCGACCAGCTCAGCTCCTGCCAGGAGCCCGTCGCCCGGCGGTTGCGGTTGAAGTTGGCGATCCACTCGGCGGGGACTTTTCCGCCCGGGGAGACCTTCTCCAACGGAATCGCCATCTCCGCCGTCCAGGAGGTCTTGCCGCGGTCGGCGGCCGCGCGGAAGCCGCCGTTCCAGCCCGTGTCCTTGCCCTGGGCGTCGTAGGTGCTGCCGGAGGCGTTGACGCCGAAGTGATAGTACTGGGCGGGCGTGCCCAGGAAGATCTCGATCGAATCATCCTCCCAGATCGGCCCGTCGTGGCTTCGGCTGGCGGTCTGGAGCTTGGCCATCAGCGGCTCGGCCGCCCGGACGGCGATGTAGAGGAACTTGCCGTCGCGGAGGCAGCGGACCTCGGTGTCCTGGCCGGCGGTGCCGGACCCGTCCAGCGTCCGCGCCAGGTGCATGGCCGGGGCGGCCGACCAGGCGGGCTCGTCGATCTTGCCGTCGATCTTCGGGGCCGCCTTCGTCTCGACCGCATACCCCGTCGGCGGCGCGGCCCGGGGGGCCTCGACCTTCTGCGGCGCGGGCCCGCCTCGCGGGGGCTGGCCCCACCGGCGCGTCACCACGCCCGCCCGCGATGCCGAGGCCGTCATCGAAACCAAGAGGACCGAAACTCCCGCCAGGACGTGTGCTCTCATCGCCGGGCTCCTTGCGTTCGCACAGTGCGCTGCCGATTTCGAGTTGAATGGACGACGCGGTCCGAGGAGATTCTGACGCGCCGAGACGCGGATTTCACCGGTTTTTGCCAAACGCCCCAGAGGGGCGCAATGAACACAGGTTGCAAACCTGTGCCACCCGCAGACCGGATTCCTACTTATCCTTCCCGATCACCACGTCCGCCACGCCTTCCTCGACGACGATCTTGCGGACCTGCCCCTGCCCGCCCGGAAGGGCGTACTTGACCGTGAACTCCCCCGCCTCCTCGATGCCGAGGAACCCGCCCCGGCCCGCACGGGCCGCTACCGTCCCCAGGCAGCGCTTGCCCCGCCACAGCGTGGCCGAGACCGGCCCGGCGAGCCCCTTCAGCCGGACGCGGACGCCCAGGCACTCCCCGCCCAGGTCGTTGTACGCGCACCACACGTCCCCGCCGCTCAGCACGATCACGAAGTCCTGCGCCCCGTCCCCGTCCACGTCCGCGAACGCACCCGCCTGCTGGCCGGCATCGACGTTCTCCGGCCCCTCCCGCAGACCGTTCTCCAGCATCGGCGCCTCCCCGAAGCTGCGGAAGCCTCGGTTGAAGTACAGCAGCGGCTGCTGGTCGGAATACGTGATGAAGATGTCCTGCCGCGAGTCGTTGTTCAGGTCGCACACGCCGCACCACGACGCGAAAGGCTGGGCCTTGTAGCTGATCTCGCCCGACAGTTGCATCCGCTCGGCAAACGTCCCGTCGGGGAGATTCTGCCAGACCCGCACCCCCTCCGTCCCCCCCGCCAGCACGTCCAG
>DASRZG010000244.1:0-21810 GCA_035686585.1 Phycisphaerae bacterium | reverse complement strand
CACGATGCTGGGCGAGGGCGACGAGGTGACCTTCTCGGGCCCGTACGGCCATTTCGGGCTCTCCGACAGCGACCGCGACATGGTGTGGGTGGCAGGCGGGTCGGGCATGGCGCCGTTCTGGTCGATGGTCCGGCAGCTCCGTGACAAAGGCTGCAACCGCCGCGGCACCTACTTTTTCGGTGCGGTGGCGGCGC
The DNA here is from genome assembly GCA_035686585.1 of Phycisphaerae bacterium. GTDB lineage: Bacteria > Planctomycetota > Phycisphaerae > SM23-33 > SM23-33 > DASRZG01. The sequence goes on along the minus strand of DASRZG010000244.1, from coordinate 21,616 downwards.
GGGACATGTTCCTGCTGACGGAGCTGCGCGAGTTGGAGAAGGAGCTGGACTGGTTCGCGTTCGTCCCGGCCCTGTCGGCCCCGGCCCCCGGGGACCAGTGGGACGGGGAGACGGGCCTGATCACCGAGGTGCTCGAGCGGCGCGTGGACGACGGGTCGGAGCTGGAGGCGTACCTGTGCGGCAGCCCGGGCATGATCCGCGCCGCCGGCGAGGTCCTCCGGCGCAAGGGCATCACCAGTGACCGGACCTTCTACGACGAGTTCGCCTGATCGAAAGGCCGCCGAATGAAACTGTCGCCCGCCGAAAGCCGGGTCGTCGAGCGGATGGCGTCCGGGGTGCTCTGCCGGGACGGCTTCCTGGCGGGCGATCCGCGCCCGCTGCCGGAGATCCTCGACACGGACGCCTCGGAAGTCGCCCGCCTGAACCTCTCCCACGAGCAACTGGCCGAGCGCCTGGCGAAGCTGCTGGACGTCGCCATGGAGGGGATGGGCGCGACCGTCGAGGTCGGCGGCGGCCTGCGCGTCCGCTATGCCGAATCGATGGGCCGGATCCCCTGCCCCTGGGGAGGCTGCGGGGTCTTCGCCAAGGGCGAGGTGGAGGTGATCGGCCCCGACGGAACGGTGCGGGGGCGCTTCACGCCGCTGTCGGTCCACCTGATCGGCCGGCACGGTTTCTACCAGGGGCGCGGCTCGCGGTATAGAATGGAGCCGGCATCGTTGGCCGGCCTGATCGGACTGGAGGCCGCCGGCCAGTGAGCCCGCCGGACGGGCCGGGCGGGCGCGCGAAGACCGTCACGGAGAAAGGACGATCACGATGGGAAGATGGGTCTGCAACGCATGCGGCTACGTGTACGATCCCGCCCGGGGCGACCCGGACGGCGGCGTTGAGCCGGGCACGGCCTTTGAGGCTCTGCCCGAGGACTGGGTCTGCCCCGATTGCGGCGTGGGCAAGGACGAGTTCTCGCCGAAGGACTGACCTCGGTGGCACAGGTTTTCAACCTGTGTGATGGGAACGAACGGACGGCTTGAGCCGTAGCCAATTGACCCGACGGAAGGGGCGCGCGTGGACATCAACCTGCGAATCGCCGGGGAGGCCGGACAGGGGGTCCAGACGACCGGGAACCTGCTGATCGGCGCCCTCGCCCGGGCCGGGCTGCACGTGCTGGGCAGCCAGTCGTACATGTCGCGGATTCGCGGCGGGCTGAACTGGTTCGACATCCGCGTCGGGGACCGCGAGCTGTTCGCCCCCGCCCGGCTGGCGGACGTGCTGGTGGCGCTGACCGCCCCGGCCCTGGAGATCCTCGGCCCGGAAGTCACCGAGGGCGGCTTGGTTTTGTTCGACGGCCCGGGAATGGGCAAGGCGACGGGGATCGAGTTCACCAAGGCGGCGAAGGAGGTGGCCGGATCGAAGGTGATGGCCAACACGGTCGCCGCCGGCGCGGTCTTCCGGGCGTGCGGCTACGACGTGGACGGCCTGTGCGAGTACCTGGGCGAGCAGTTCGGCAAGAAAGGCTCGGACGTGGTGGACGCCAACGTCCGCTGCGCCCACCGCGGCGCCGAGCTGGCTGAGGGGCTGGCCGGGAAGGTCGCGGCGCCCTCGCCGTCCGGCGCGTCGGGCTGGCTGGTCAGCGGGGCGGAGGCCGTCGGCCTGGGCGCCGCCACGGCCGGGGTGCGGTTCCTCACCGCCTACCCCATGACGCCGGGGACCGCGACGCTGACGCACGTGGCCTCGATCGCCGACCGGTATGGCATCATCGTCGAGCAGGCCGAGGACGAGATCGCCGCGATCAACATGGTCATCGGCGCCGCCTACGCGGGGGCGCCGGCCATGACCGTCACCAGCGGCGGGGGGTTCGCCCTGATGGTCGAGGGCCTCTCCCTGGCGGGCATGACCGAATCGCCCGCGGTGATCCTGATCGCCCAGCGTCCGGGACCGGCGACTGGGCTGCCCACCCGCACCGGTCAGGAGGACCTGCTGTTCGCCCTCCACGCCGGGCATGGCACGTTCCCCCGCGCCGTCTTCGCCCCCGGCACGCAGCGACAGTGCTACGACATCACGCGCCGGGCCGTCGAGACCTCCCACAAGGCCCAGACGCCCGTGATCATCCTGTCCGACCAATTCCTCCAGGACCTCCAGAAGAACATCCCGCCGCTGGACGAGGCCCCGCGCCCCGTCGACCGGCACGTCCTGACCGATCCGCCCGAGGACTATCGCCGATACGAGGTGACCGACTCCGGCGTCTCGCCCCGGGCACTCCCGGGCGGGCCCGCCCTCGTCGTGGTCGATTCCGACGAGCACGACCAGGACGGACACCTCACCGAGGACCTGGAAATCCGCGTCATCCAGCAGGACAAGCGGATGCGGAAGGGCGATCTGCTGGCGGCCGAGGCCCTCCCGCCGGAATGGTACGGGCCGGAGAAGGCCAGGACCCTCCTGGTCGCGTGGGGCTCGACCTACGGCCCGTGCCGCGAGGCGGTCGATCTGCTCAACGCCGACGGGCCCCGGGCGGCGATGCTGCACTTTTCCCAAGTCTGGCCGATCAACGCCGGCGCCGCCCGGCCGCTGCTGGAGCGGGCGGAGCGGATCCTCTGCGTGGAAGGCAACTGCACCGGCCAGTTCGCCTCGCTGCTGCGGACCGCCGGGCTGCTGGGAGAGTGCGAACTGGTGAGACGCTACGACGGCCTGCCCTTCACCGCCGATCGCATCGCCGAGGAGGTGGCCTCATGAAGCTCGGACCCGCCAATACCACGCCCGCCTGGTGCCCGGGGTGCGGCAACTTCGCCATCCTCCGCACACTCGACGAGGTGCTGGACCAGGCCGGCGTCGACCGAAAGCAGCTCGTGCTCGTCTCCGGCATCGGCCAGGCCGCCAAGCTGCCGCACTACACGCGGGCGAACGTCTTCAACGGCCTGCACGGCCGGGCCCTGCCGGCCGCCACCGGCATCCGCATCGCCAACCCCGACCTGACCGTCATCATCACCAGCGGCGACGGCGACATGTACGGCGAGGGCGGCAACCACCTCCTGCACGCCATGCGCCGCAACATCTCCGTCAAGGCCTTCGTGCACAACAACCAGGTGTATGGGCTGACCAAGGGCCAGGCCTCGCCCACCTCCGAGGGCGGGTTCGTCACCAAGGTCCAGCCCCACGGCGTCACCGCCAAGCCGCTGAACCCGCTGGCGCTGGCGATCGTCGAGGACTGCTCGTTCGTCGCCCGCGCCGCCGTCGTCGACCGCGACCACCTGCGGCAGATGATGGCCGCCGCCCTCGCCTGCCAGGAGGGCTTCGCCCTGCTGGACATCCTCCAGCCGTGCCCGTCCTTCAACCCCGTCAACACCTACCAGTGGCAGAAGGAGCGGATCCGGCGCATCGACGACGCCCACGACCCCCACGACCGCGCCGCCGCCCTCGAGCTGGCCTTCCAGTGGGGTGAAACGATCCCCATCGGCATCCTCTACCGCAGCGACCGACCCAGCTTCGAGTCGCAGTTGATGAAGTGATTTCGGATTGCGGATCTCGGATTGCGGATTGCAGGGGGCATACCTCCGGAATGGGTGCCATGGTCACGCGTTGTCTGCGTGACCATGTCGAAGATCCTCCTTGGAAGCATCGACCTCGGGACGAGGAAGACGGTATGATGGGCCCGGCTTCTGGAGGCCATCATGCGTTCAAACCGATGGGCGATTCTGGTGTCGGCGTGTTGGGCTGGCCTGGCGGCCGGGTGTGCCGACCCGGTGACCTTCCCGGAGGCGTTCCTGCCCGAGGCGGCCCAGAAGGCGGGGGCCTGGCGGGCGTGGGACGCCGACGGTGACGGGCGGGCGGACGTGTTCGCCTTCGCCGGGGATGATTCCGGCGGTCGGGTCACGCAGCTCGGCTATGACCGCAACCGGGACGGCGCCTGCGACGAGCGAGTCCGGCTCGATGACCTTCCGATCAGCCACTGCCGCCACCTGGTGATCATCCTCGACGGCTTCGGCCACGAGCTGATCAAGGAGTACTACGACGCCGGCGGCCTGCGGATGTTCCACGCGCCGTCGCGCGTCATCTGCCCGTATCCGGCCATGAGCGACCTGTCCCTGCCGGACATCCTCGACGACCAGCCCGCCCGGGGCATGGAGGCCGTTTACTACGACCGCAAGGCGGGCCGGCGGGTCGGCGGGACGGCGTCGTACCTGCTGCGGCGGAACAAGTCGTACACGAGGCTCCTGCAATACAGCGGGCACCCGGTCATGGACGTCTTCGGCTACCTGCACCCGTGGCGGACCTTCCGCAAGGAGACCAAGTGGGTCAAGCAGCTCTTCGACCGGCGCAGGTCGCAGGAGACGATCGCCTACATCGGCACCTCCGCCGCCGTCGGGACGCTGGAGGGGGCCGAGGGGCAGCGGCGCTGCCTGGGGCGGATCGAACGGCTCGTCTGGCAGGTGCTGGCCGAGACCGGCGGGCTGACCAAGGTCACGCTGCTGGCCGACCACGGACAGGGTTATGTCCCCAGCAAACGCCTGCCGCTGGAGGGGCTGCTGGCGGAGAAGGGGTGGCGGGTGACGGGCCGGCTGCGCGGGGGAAACGACGTGGTGACCGCGCCGTTCGGCCTGATCAGTTGCGCCCGCTTCGCCACGCTCCAGCCGGGGCGGCTCGCCGCCGACCTGGCGGGCATCGACGGCGTGGAGCTGGCCAGCTTCGCCGCCGGCGACACCGTGGTCGTCCTCGCGCCCGACGGGCAGCGCGCCGTCATCAGCCGCAGGGGCGAGCGGTTCCGATACGAACCGATTGCGGGCGACCCGCTGGAGTTGTGTGAGATCCTGCCGAAAATCCCCGCCGACGAGGCCGGCTACCGCGACGCCGACGCCCTGCTGACCGCGACCGCCCGCCACAGATGGCCCGCGCCGCTGCAGCGCCTCTGGCGGACCCACTTCGGCCTGGTGGAAAGCCCCCCCGACGTCATCTGCTCGCTGGCCGGGGACGTCTTCTACGGCTCGGGGTACCTGGCCTCCAAGGTTGACATCGCCTCCGCCCACGGCGGCCTGGACCGCGCCAACAGCACCACCTTCATCATGTCCACCGCCGCCCCCCTCCCGCCCGTCATGCGCAGCCGCGACATCCCCAGGGAACTGAGCAAGCTGACAGGCCGCCCCTGGCCGCTGGGGAAGTAGCCTTTCCATCTCACCGGTGAGAACCAAGCGCGGGCTTCGCCCGCAACCGAAGGAACCGGGAGCCGGGGGAAACAGCGAATGACGAATATCGAATATCGAATTCCGAAGTGCGCCTTTGCGGGGGCGGAAACCGCTTGCGGCTTCGCGAAGGCCCACAGAGGCCGGAGGCGGTAGTAGAAGACCTTCGGGGCGCGCGCAGACGTTGACAGATCGCAATGCAGGGATCGCGGCGGGTGGCACCCTCAAGCGAAGTACGTGTTCAACAATCCGGGACTGGTGGGGCGCCGTTGTGCTGTGGCCCTCCGGGCGGAAAACGCAGCGCCCCCCCTGTGGAGTACAACGAGGGCGCAGCCCCCGGCCACGAGGCCCGGGGGCGAATAGAAGGGCGATGTGAAGTCGGCTTGGTTCCTATTCAGGGCCCTGGCGGCTTGGTCCGCTGTCGAGGATCGATATGAAGCGGGGGAACATCGGGTCCGTCCCTGTTTACGCTCTTTTTGCGCTCTTTTTGCGCTCGGCGGCCGAGGCGGTGGCCGAGGGCGATACATAGCACGATCATCAGGGGAAGCGCCAGCATGACTCCCGTCCGGCCGAGGAGACGGTCCACCCGATCCGCGAAGGTGAGCGTCTCGCCGGCGGCGGCTTCCAGGCCCAGGACCCACCATACCAGGGCGACGGAAGCCCCGGCAAAGGCCGCCGACACGACCACGCCGAACACCACAAACCGTCGGACCACGGCGCGGGACCGGATCCTCGCCCGCCGGACATCGCGTCGCCAGTGGCGAATCTCCTCGGGGGTGGGCGGCTGGGAGATGGCCGCGCCGCACCAGACGCACCGCCCGGTGCGAGCGCCGAGAAGCTGCGCCTGCCTCCCGCACCCCTCGCACACCCGGCGCTTGGGCACGCGCCACGCCAACAGGACCGACACCACAAACCCGACACCAACCGGCGCCACAGTCACCCACACCAGGTACTCGCCTCGAAGGGACGGAAACAGCAACACCAGGACGATCGCCGCCGGCATCGCAAGGAGGGACACCAGCATCCCGATGGGAAAGGGCCACATCACTCCGGCTCCAGCCCTCGCCCTCGCTTCGAGGTACCGGTGGAGCTGCGAGCAGGAGATGTTCCGGGCGGGACCGGCCGGGGCATCGAGGTTCGTGTCGGAAAGGATCTTCTCCCCACAACCGCCGCACCGGCCCGTCTTGAGCACAAACTTGTCGGCGCGGGGGCTGGATAACGACGTCCCGCAAGACGGACACCGCAGCCGGCCCGGGGACGACTGCGAGGCGAGCACACGACCGAGGGCCAACGCTAGGAGACACAGGAAGGCCGCCACGCTCAGGGCGTCGCCGGAGCGGCCCATCGGGACATACTCTCCGATCGCCGCCGTAGCCACAAGCGCGGCAATCAGCCCGACGCCCCAGCCAAGGCCTTTCCACACCTGCCGCCTCGTGATCCGCGGCCCGCACTCCTTCACCCGCCGCTGGAATGTCTCGCGGTCCATCATCTGGTGGTTCCCATTTACCATGGATCACCTCGACTGTCACCCGAATGGACGCCGCCGGAGGCCTGTTTGATCGCACGGAACCGAGCGAAACCTTGGGAAACAGAGTCCGTCCCGATTTACGTGGGAAACAGGGTCCGTCCCGATTTACGCGCTCTGGGCTACAATCCTGCCGCCCTACGGGCGAAGACGCAGCGGCCCTAGCTGTGCAGTACAACCAGGGCGCAGTCTCCGGGCACGAGGTGCCTATGAAAGAAGGAGCAACCTCGTCCGCCTCCCCAGGCCGGGTCACTTCGGTAAACTGGGAGGAAGGCACCGTACCCATCCGTCCCCCTTGCAGGGGCATGGACGAGAGGCGTAACTGGCCTTAGAATCCGGTCCAGGCCTACGAATCCCGTGGCGACACCGGCATGGTCCAGCGGCTCATGCCCAAGCTCGATGCGCCCGAGGTGCAGTACCAGCTCTTCCTCGCCGCGGCCGCGGGAGCGTGGGAAAGAGCGGAAGCGGCAGGAAAGCCTACATCCGCCCCCGCCGCCAAGCCCTGATTGCGGGGGGCGAAGGTCCTTGTGCGCCGAGCGTCCGCCGCATGCTTGCACGGGCTGCAAGCAGCCCGTGGACCCAGTTCGGGCGCATGACGCAAACTCACCCCTTCCGCGACCGAACCTCCCGAACGGCCGCCAGGATGTCGGACGTGGTGGCCTTGGTCTTGACGCCGGCGATGTCGAACGGGGAGCCCTCGGCAGCCTGCGGGACGACCGCGAACACCTCGCCGCCGCGCCGGCGGATGAGGACCTTCTCCGACTTCGAACGGTTCAGGACCTCCGAGAGATTCTGCCGAGCCTGGGAGTAGGTGTAGACCTTCATGGCTGTTCCACCACCGGGATATTCAGCGTCATAGCGACCTGCATCAAGCCCCGGTCAAGGGTCAGCAGGGGGCTGCCGGTCTCGATCGCACACTGGAGGAAGTAAGCGTCGTAAGCGTAGATGTCGCAGCGCACCGCCAACAGCAGGGCGGCTCGCACGTCGATCTGTGTCAACTCAACAGGGATGCTGCCAATCGCATCCCACACCCCTGGCACCTGCCCGGGATGCAGGGCGTCGCGCTTGACCATTGCAGACAGGGCGTTGCCAACCTCATACGGCAGCGTGGCCGGGGCGGCCAGATCACATCCGTTGGTTACGCTGAGCAACCAAGCCTTCTCCGGCTCGTCCAACGCCACAGCCAGGAACGTGTTGGTATCCGCCGCGTATCTCATACGTACAATTGTACTATTCATGTTCCCGCATGTCAAGGGGTGGGGCCAAAGACTCGTTGACAAGGCCTCCTTCAGCCGACGTGGACGAGATCGGAAAAATCTGATCAATCATAATAATCTGTGCGACTCCACGGGGTGTTTACAATGGTCCGGGCGTAAACAGGGCAGGAAGGGAAGAGAAGCGTCGTAAGGCCATTTGCAAAAATGAGTAACGTATGTTTCTGCGGCGTTTCGGTGGGTGTTTACAGGCTTCGGATGGAAACACGGGGGAAATGCACGTAAGGCTCATATTCAAATAATCTTGTGAGAGATGCGTGGGTGTTTACATTCGGCGATTTTGTAAACACCCCCCTGGGATGCGGGGTGGCGGCGGAGGATGCCCACGATGTGGGATATCGCCGCCTTGCTTTCGGCCTCGCCTACTCCATAACCCGCTTGGGCGGGTCGGCAGGCCGGCCGGGATCGGGGCCGCCGATGGCGGGCTTGCCCTCTTCCGTGTTGCGGAAGAAGCGCGTGGTCGGGTAGGCGAAATCGATGCGCGGGTGCTCCAGGAAGGCCCGGAGGATGCTCTCGGAGATGCGGTGCGTGATCGCGCGCCGCCGGCGGACGGGTGTGAGGTACCGCAGCGTCAGCTCCACGCCGTGGGCGGCGATGCTGGTGTACACGATGGGCTTGAGGTGGTCGTAGTGGATGGCGTAGCGGTCCTGCATGATCTCGATCTGGCGTTTGACCTGGCCTTCGATCTTCTCGGCCTCGGTCTCGGCCTTTTCGAACATCAGCGCCTTGGCCTGCTCCCAGTCGCTCTCGAACGTGACCACCGTGGAGAACTCGTTCCAGATGAAGGGGAATCCCTTGCTGTAGTTGTAGACCGCGTGCCGGATGATGCTGCTGTTGGGCACGATCAGCATCCGCCCGGTGCTCTGGTCGGCCTTGACCCAGTTGCCCACCTCCAGCAGGGAGGTCTGGAAGACGCTGATGCCGATCACGTCGCCCACGCGCCCGTCAATCTCGATCCGGTCGCCGATGTCGTAGGGCTTCTGCGTCACCAGCAGCAGCCACCCCGCCAGGCACACCAGCGTCTCCTGGAGCGACAGCGCCACGCCCGCGCCGACAATGCCCAGGAACACCCCGAGGTTCTCCACCCGCCTCGCCCAGACGAACCCGGTCGCCACCACGAATACCGCCACGGCGACCCAGGCGATCGACAGGCGGATCTTGTGCCGCGCCTCCACGTCCATTTCCCGCCTGACCAGGGCGCGCTGGGCGGCGCGGGACAGCAGGAACACGGCCGTGGCCAGCACCGCGGTCCAGAGCAGGTTCTGCGTCAGCACCTGGGTGGTGCTGGGAAACGCCTCGGGCTCCTCCGAAAACGCCCGCGTCCAGACGTGCGCCAGCGCCAGCAGCGCCACGACCACGATGCCCGCCGCCAGCATCCGGTTGCGCCCGCGCGAGGGGCTCCTTCCCTCCAGGGCCGCGCCCTTCCGGCTCCGCAGCAGCAGATACGTCACCGCCGCCAGGGCGACCGCCACCGCCGACCAGATCAACGGCCAATACCCGCCCGATCTCAGCCAGTCCGCTATACGCTGCCACATGGCGTCACATCCATCTCTTTCGCTTGATGTAGACGACCATCCCGGCGGCGACCGCCAGCATCACGGCCCACACCGTGGCATAGCCCCACCGCCAACCGATCTCCGGCATGTTCTCGAAGTTCATGCCGTACACGCCCGCGATGAAGGTCAGCGGGATGAAGATGGTCGCGATGATCGTCAGCACCTTCATCACCTCGTTCAGCCGGTTGCTCATGCTGGACAGGTAGGTGTCCAGCATGCCCGAAAGCATATCCCGCAGCGTCTCGGCGATGTCGATCGCCTGCACCGTGTGGCCGTAGAGGTCCCGCAGGTACGCGTCGAGGTGCTCGCCGATCAGGGGCGATTCCGCCCGTTCCAAAGCGCCCGCCAGCTCGCGCACGGGCCATACCGCCTTCCGCAGCAGCAACCCGCCCCGCCGCAGGTGGTAGATCTTCTGCAGCAGGTTCCGGTCGGGCCGGCTGACCAGCTCGTCCTCGATCGCCTCGATCTGCTCGGCCCGCTTCTCCAACGCCACGAAGTACCCGTCCACGATCGCATCCAGCAGGCTGTAAGCGAGGTAGCTCGCCCCCAGGACGCGGATGCGGGCTTTGGCCGTCCGTATGCGGTCCCGCAACGGCCCGAAGACGTCCCCAGGACGCTCCTGGAACGACAGGACGAAGTTCTCCCCCAGCACCAGGCTCACCTGCTCGAAATCCATCTCGCCGTTGCCGTCGTCCCATTGGATCATCCGTGCGACCAGGAACAGGTAATCGCCGAAATCCTCCAGTTTCGCTCGCTGGTGGGTGTTGAGGATGTCCTCCTGCACCAGCGGGTGCAGGCCGAAGCCTTCGGCCAGGGCCTGGATGACGGCGGCGTCATGCACGCCGTCCACGTTGATCCAGGAAACGCCGGGGGCGTCCCGGAAGGCGAAGCAGTCCTCGACGCGATCGATGGACTTCTCCACCACGTGCTCGGCGTCGTAGTTGACGACCGTGATGGCGACCGGGGCCTCGCGCTGCGCCCCGACGTACACCGCCGTGCCGGGAGCCAGGCCCTGCTTCTTCGAATGGTTGCCGGCCAGTCGCCGCCTTGCCATCCCGCGTCCTTCCGAGAGGAGATGCCCGCGGCCGGGCGCCCGATCCTCCGCGTCCGCCAAGCCGCGTTGACTGGCCATTGTAGACGCACTTCCCCGCGATCCACAACCCTTGTCCGGACGAGCGCCTGCCTGCCCGGGGTGTTTGGGCCGCGGCTACAGCGTCCGCAGGACGCCGATGACCACGCCCTGGATGCGGGCGTCGTTGACGTAGATGGGGGCGAAGCTGGGGTTGGCGGGCTGGAGGCGGATCCGGCCCTTCTCGCGGTAGAACTTCTTGAGGGTGGCTTCGCCGTCTTCGAGCAGGGCCACGACGGTCTCGCCGTTGCGGGCGTCGGTCCGCTGCTCGCAGATGACGTAGTCGCCGTCGCGGATGTGCTCGTCGATCATGCTGTCGCCGGTGACCTTCAGGCAGAAGGTGCCGCGGGAGCGGGCGAAGACATCCTTGAGGTCGAGCGTCTCGGGGTTTTCGACGGCTTCGAGGGGATAGCCCGCGGCGATCCGCCCGGCCAGGTGAATCCGCGTGGCGGCGACTTCATCTTCCGGGAACACCACCTCAGGCGAAATCTGCAAACAGCGAGCCCTGTGCTTGGCCTCCCGCCGCAGCAGGCCCTTTCTTTCGAGGGCGCCGACGTGCTCGAAGACCGTGACCTTCGTCAGCCCGAAGCAGTCGGCCATCTCCTGCATCGTGGGGGAATAGCCGTGCTTGTCGCGATAGTCCCGCAGGAACCTCAGAATGTCCATCTGGCGTGGTGTGACTGGTCGCATGGGATGCCTCCTGGGTTGATCTGTCCGCTGCGTGGGCCGACGCGGCCCGCGGCGCCGTCGGCAGGGGAGTCTCGGCGGTCAACGCCAGTTCGTCCAGGCTCACCGAGCGCGCGACGATGGTGTCGGGGGTTGCCAGGCCCAGCCTCCGCGCCAGCGCCGCCCAGAGCCGTCCCAGCAGACGCCAAGAGGGCGCCGCCGGCAGGGCGTGCACGGTGGCCAAGCCCTGACCGGAAGGGACGATCGGGCGGCTGGTGCGGGGATACGTCCGCACGAAGTCCCCGCCCGGGCCGAACTGGCAGATCGGTACGTCTGAGTCCATCATGATGCCTTTCCGCCCTCGGTCGGCAAGCCCATCGGGCGTGCCGGGCCAAGGTATCCGACCCAGCGTCGGCAGAAGCGGCATTGGCTCTTCGGTTCATGTACGGTACATCATATCCGAACATCGTCCGAACTGCGACCGGATCTTTAGTTTTTTCCGCCGCCCGCGCCAGGCGGCGGGCGGAGCGGTTCATGCGACGTTGGGCGGCTTTGTCAACATGTCGGGCCTCTTGCTCATACGGCCGCTACGGGTTGGGTAAATACTCATCGGCAAGGCTGGCGAGATCGCTTAAGAAAAAGCGGCGGGGCTCCGGCCTCCTCAAACCGCTTGAACCACGAAGGACACAAAGAGCACTAAGAGTAGAAGAAACATAAACGTAAGAAGGAGAGGCAGCGGCGGAAAGCGGCAGCACCACCTTCTGCTCTCCATTCCGCTTGTTCTTCCGTTGCCTCCACTCCCTTCGTGTTCTTTGTGTCCTTTGTAGTTCAATCCGTTCCTTCTTCTGCTCCCATCCCCTTGGTGGTTCCTACCCGGCCGCCACCTGGATATCCGCCGCCGCGAACTGCCGGGGGGGGGGGCTTGAAATATCGGACCTTCGCCCCGAATAATCCAGCAGACGAAAGGAGATGCACGTCGCACGTCCAATAACGACAGTCGTCCCGATGTTCGGGGCGTAAGATGCCATCCGTGTGGTGCGGATGGGGACTGTCGGGCATGCGGAGAATTCAGGCGAACCGGGAAGCCATTGCCATCATCTTAGACTATCTACTCTCCCCCGCCTGAGTCTCCTCCGCCACACGTCCCCGCCGACGGCATCGGTATACCGGCCGCCCGACCGGTGACGGTGTGTCTCAGCGATCCGTCGGCTGGGACCGGGAAGGAGTCTGCCATGATACACAGGTACCGGGTTGGGAGGTGCGCGCCAAGCCGGCGCGGGCGGGCGGGGCCAGGGGAGGAAATGGTCCGGGAAAGGGGCGTTGGACAGTTGGTTTGCGCGAGGCGCGTCCGCAGGCCGGCGTTCAACGTGGTGACGTCGCCGGCGGCACGGCGGCGCAGGAGCGGCTTCACGCTGGTGGAACTGCTGGTGGTGGTGGGGATCATCGCCCTGCTGGTGACCATCCTGATGCCGGCATTGCAGCGGGCGATGGAGCTGGCCCGACGGGCCGTCTGCGCCACGAATCTCGGCAGCATCGGCCGGGGATTGTCGCTATATGACACCGAGTACAAGAGCTACCCGTATGTCGCCCTCAACGGCGGCGGCTGGGGTGTGGCGGTCGGCACCAACCGCGCCCACGATCCCGGCGACGGGCAGCGGCGCGACCGCAGCCCGTCCAGTTGCCTGTACCTGCTGGTGCGGAAGGGCCTGGCCGGGCGGGGCCATTTCCTGTGCCCCTCCAGCGGCGAGAAACTGGCTGCCGACAGCGGCGACTTGTGGGACTTCCGCGACGGGACGCAGGTTTCCTACGCGGTGATGAACCCCTACGGCCCGCAGAAGCTGTTCAACGTCCTGCCCGCCGGCAGCAGGCCGCTGATGGCGGACTCGAGCCCGTACTTCGACGTGGCCACCGGTTTGAGGAACGACGCCGACCCGGTGAACCTGGCCGCTGCCGGTGACGAGGAGAAGAGGCAGTCGGGCAACAGCCCCAACCATCGCCACGAGGGCCAGAACGTCAGCACCATGGGCGGTTCGACCTGCTGGAACGACGCCGCCGACGTGGGCGTGGACCGGGATAACATCTACACGCGGTCCGACGCCGCCAACGCCGGCGACCGCCGGGGGAGCCTGCCCGACCCCGGCCCGGACGGATTGGCTGAGGACCAGGGGCCGCGCTCCCCAGCCGACAGTTGGCTGGTCCAGTAACACCTGGACGCTCGCCGGTCCCGGCGCGGTCGGGCGCGCCGGGGCCGCCGAGGCGTTGAAGTCCGCCGGCCTGATAAAACGGCACGGCGCCGAGATGGATCGGCGCCGTGCCACCACAAACGACTGACCCCGCCCGGGTAATCCGCGGGCTGGGCCTCCAAGGCGAAGGGATCACGTGTTGTCGGGCCCGTCCCCCATGTTTGTCCGTCGCTCCAGCATCTGGCGGAGGTAGCGATTCTCTCGACGGGTAGCCTCCAGGTCGAAGGTCAGGTATTTCAGCCGCAGGCGAAGATGGTCGATCATGTCCTCCACCTTTCGCCCGCAAGGCTGGGAAAGGTGCGGCACATACGTCCCCTGAGAGGCGCGCGCATCCGACGACGCTGGCAGCGGGGTAAGGGCCTCTGCCAGTTCAGACAGTCTCTCCCGAAGCTCCTTCTCTTCCATAGCGATTGCCTCCTTGGGCAATTGGACCAACGGTCGGGTCCGACCTTACCGGGTGCAATCCCCATGCCTCCGCCAAAGGAACCGCGGGATGGCCATTCCACAAGTGGCCATGGGACAAGGGGATGTGGGCCTGGGCTCCTGTGAATCCGGGCAAACCCTGCGGCCTGTGTCATCGGCGTTGCAGCCCGGCAACGCCGTGGCGCGCGGGCGGTGAGGCGTTGACGTAACCGATGTGAAAAGGGACCCTTATCGGCGCGGCTCGTGATGTTGACCCCCGGCAACGGCGCTGCTACAGATCAACATCGGGCTCTTCGCCGGTCAGCAGGAGGCACAGCAGTTGGCCCATGGTGAGCATGTCCAGGAGGTTGTGGTGGAGGATGGCGCCGAGGCGGCGGGCGTCGGAGCCGGCGACGAAGTCGTGGTAGGCGTCGGGGATCTGGTCGCCCGGGATGTCGCCGATCCGCCGGCGCCTGCAGAAGGTGTACTCCAGCGTCTGGAGCTTGCAGTTGGGCAGGTCCTTCCGCCACCGCCGCCGGGCCTCGTGGAGGATGTCCAGGTGCGGCGGGTCGGGGGGAATGTCCAGGGCGTGGAAGATCGCCCGGTCGCGGATGCAGGTGATGTCGAAGCTCTTGCCGTTGAACGTGATGAGCGTCCCGGCCTGCTCCAGGCGCCGCCCGAACGCGTCCAGGATGGCAGGCTCCTCGCCGTAGTGGCGGGCCAGGAGCTGGTCGAATACGAGCTGATCGTCCCGGAAGAACATCAGGCCCACCAGGAAGATGCACGCCCCGGACAACCCGCACGACTCGATGTCCATGAACAGCGGATCGCCGGGAGCGCCGTTGGCGACGTGGCACAGCTCGGCCGAGGCCGCCAGCTCGTCAAACCGATGCCGCGCCCCCCGCAGCACGGCCGCCAGCTCCGCCTGGGCCGACACGTCATCCGGGCTGACCTCCGCCAGCGTCCTGCTGACCAGCCAGTACGGCCCATGGTCGGTCGCCACCTCGACGCCCGGCACCGCCTCCGCCAGCGGCACCGGCCCACCTGACGGCAACTCCGGCGCCAACGCCAGCCTGGAATCATCCGCGCGCAGCTTGGGCGCACTGACCTCGGCCTTCTTATCCGTCACCGACCGGATCAGCATCTCCAGCTTCTTGCGACGTGACTCCGACAGCGCCATCAACCCATTTTAGCAGAATGCCCGATTTGCGTGGAGAGCCGGGCTGGGGAAACGCCGGGGGTCAATACTCGGTGACGGGAATGAAGCTCCCCTCGATGAGGGACTGGCCCTGTTCGGGTGCCGTTGCCCGGCCACAACACACGCAAGCGGCGTCTCGATCAACAGGATCGGGATTAGGCTTGACGGTGGCGCCGGTTTTCGAGGCAGCGCCTGGGCGGGCCCGCGTGCGGGGCGTCACTTCCGGGGCTTGTCGGGGGCGGTTTCGCCTTTGCCGTCGGCATAGGCGAATCGGCCGCCGTTTTCGGCGGCGATCTGCTTGAGGACGGCTTCGAGATCGGGGCTGTCGCGGCGGGTGCAGATGGTGTGGACCTGGTGACCGTACCGGGCGTTGGCAGTCTTGATCCATTTGCGGACGGCCTGGTTGTCGGCGAAGTCGGCCCCGGCGACGAGGTAGACGACCACGCCGGATCCCCCTTTGGGCGGCGAGCCGAAACTCTTGGTTGGGAATACGGCCTGAAGGGCGGGAAGGATGTCGCCGTCCCCGGTCGCACTGAACTTCTCGGCATCGGCCAGCAGGCGATCGTCGCAAGCGCTGGACCGTTTCATCGGTCCGGTGGAGGGCGTGCTGACGATCCTCCGCGGGCCGTAGAAGAGGACCCAGTAGCACTGGTCCGTTCCGAGCGACAGGGCGGACCGAACGACGGACTTGACGGCCTCCGTGGCGTTCCTGGCCGCCGCCCGCCGCGCGTCGACCAGGTAGATGGCCGAGCGCGTGTCTGCCGACACGGCGAAGGGGTCCCTGTAGACCTGGGAGGGTGCGATCGCCTCCCCGTCCAGAACAATGATCCTCCGGTCGATGGTGAAGGAGGCGGGCAGGAGCCATGGCGGATCGATGACGGTGCCCGTGACGTGGACGAACTGGCTGGGCGTGTATTCGGCGAGCTCCTTCATACGCGACGCGGGGAACGTCACCCAAACCGGGCTGCCCTTCTCGGATCGCCCCACGAGCGTGATCCTGCCGGGCGGGAACCAATCCCCCGGCGTTGTGGCGGGCTCCTCCGCGGGCGGGCGGACGTCCTTCACCTCCAGGGTCCATTGCACCTTCTTGCCCACGCGCAGGGCCAGCCACGCCTTGACGCGCTCGGGATGCGCCTTCGCCTCCTTCTCGGCTTCGGCGGGGGACAGGCCTGTCTGTGGCCAGGCATACGGCGCGAAGATGTAGAAGGAGTCCGGCGTGGACAGGTCCGGGGGCGGGGTCTCGTGGGGCCGGCCCAGGCGCGCGCAGGCGATGCGCCTGCGGAGTATGGCGATGCGCTGGGCCCTCGGATCGCACTTACCCAGGATATACCGATTGTAGGCAGCGACCGCTTCCTCCCATCGCCCGGCCCGGAACAAGTCTTCGGCCTTGTTGAACTCGCCCCCGTTGTCGAGGACGATCCGACTTACCTCGGCGAGTGGAAACGTGAACGTCTCCTTCTTGTACCGGAATTCCAGGCAGCCGTGGGTGGCGCGGGAGACGGAAGCACCCCTGAATACCCGGGCGCCCACGTAGACGTCGGATGCCCCGGCGGCTCGCCAACTGACAAGTGCTGCCAACACGGCCGCGATCACGGGTTTCATGGTGTTTCTCCTTCTGGTCACTGCCGCCGTGCGAGTTGGGGCGGGGCGTCACGGCAGCTTCCTGTACCGGCCGCCCCTGGTGGCGGCAGCCTGCTCGAGGAGCTTCTCGGTCTCCGCCGAGAGCTTCCCGAACTGCACGGTGAGAACCTGCACGCCCCCGCGCCACGGGTACCTTTTCAGGGCGGCCTCGAGCCCCTCGGGATTGGGGAGGTCCGCACCTACCACCAGGCAGACCGTCTTGACGGCCTTGGGAAACCCGGAGCGGTACGAAGGCCGCAGGTGTCGCTCCACGAACTGGCCGAGGCCGCCGTCGCCCGTGCCGCTGGGCCGGAAACGCTCGAGCGAACGGATGGCGTTCTCCTTCCCGCTCGCCGATGCCCCCACCATGGGTCCGGTCGAGCCGGCCCCGGACGGCCCCCACAGGCTCACCTGAAAGATCTGCTTGTCGCTCAGCTCCGCGATGCTCCTGGCGACGGCGCGCCGCATGTCGGCGTAGCGCGTTCGGGCCGCGCTCCGGCCGTCCACGATGTATACGACCTGCTCGGCCCCTGCGGACACCCACAGCGGGCCTCTGGCGTCCGGTGCCGGCTTGATGTCCGAGCCGTCGACCGCCAGGGCCGGGACGGGCTCGGGCGCGGGGGGAGATGTCACGGGGTGGCTGGGTGGGCGTGCGAAGGGCGGGGCGGGGCGCCCGGAAGGCGAAACCGGTCGTGCGTACGGGGGAGTGTGGAGGGGGGTTTGCGGGATCTCGGGCTGTAGCTGGAGCCATCGGCTGACCTGCCCCGAGACCCTCACGAGATGGCCCATGCGGTACGTGGCCAACTCCTCGATCTTCGAGGCCGGGAAGGTCAGGTACACAGGGAATCCCGAGTCGCCGCGTGCGACGATCGTGATCGTGCCGGCGGGGAACAGATCGGACTCCTCGGCCGGGGCGCCGCGAACCACGTCGATGACCTCGAGCGTCCACGTTACCTTCCGGCCCAGGAGCGATCGGCGGATCTGCTCGCACTTCTTCTTGTGCTCGACGCGGGCGAGCTCCACCTGGAGGCTGGTCATGCCGCTGGTGTCAGGTTCGGGGGGCGTGGATTTGAGGACCTCCTCCAGCTCGGGCGTCCCCTTGTCGGTGGCCGCGGCCGCGGCGTCTTCGGCGTGCGCCGCTTCGGCCTTGACGGCGCCCGGGTCGCAATGAGGGCAGGGCGTCTTCTTGAGACCCGCGCATGCCGGGCACGTGCCGTCCCTGCCCCTGCCCCCGCACGTCTTGCAGGGCACCTTCCCCCGCCGGCTGCGATTCCCGCAGCAGGTCCTGCAGTATCCCGTGCCGCCGCAGTCGGTGCACGTCCGGCTGATCGTCCGCACGAACAACCCTTCCGTCCTGCGCGTGGTGATCTTCCCGTCGCCGCCGCAGGAGTTGCACCTGAGCGCTTCCCAGTCGCCATGGCAGTCGGGGCAGACCGTCCAGCCCGTTCCGTCGCATGTGAGGCACTTGTCCTTGCCCGTGCTGTATCGGCCCACCTTGCACTGCTCGCAGGCAACCCATCCGCCGCCGCGGCAGTAGGGGCACGTCAGGCGGGTCGTGCGGGCGGGGGCCGCCTTGGCGGCGGGGTCGGCGGAGGGGGGCGCCGCACTGACCGGCGTGCTTTCGGCCTGGGTCTTGCGGTGCAGCGCCAGGGCCGCCTTCCAGCCTCGCGGGTCGGTGCGGAGATACTGCTGGTAGACCTTGACCGCCTCCTTGTACTTGCCGGCGGCGAAGAGCGTCTCGGCGGAGTTCAGGACCGGAGCGTCGGAGATGACAACCTTCGTCACCTCCGCCAGCGGCTTGGTGACCTGCCGTCCGGCCATGTCGAACACGACGTTGCCGTCGCTGCAGCCGACGATCGTCACGCCGCTGTAGGGCAGCTTGCCCACCCATATCTCGTCGGCGCGCAAGGCCGTGGCGGCGGCGGCGATGACCACGGCGGCGGCGATTCCTGCGGTCCTTCCCCTGTTCATGACAATCGGCTCCAGACGGGCGGGGCCCCGGCGGTCATCGCGGGCCCCGGTCCCCGATCTCTCGATGCAGGAGCTTAGCCGGTGACCCCTTGGGCGTCAAGGCCCTTTCGGGCGAGCATTTCCAGCAGCAGGAGCGTCGCCTGCTTGTCGGGGACGGGGTAGCCGGCGCCGAGGTCGGGGTCGTGGTGCAGAGGCGGGCGGAGGTTGGCCAGGCCCACGCAGGAGGGGCAGCCGTCCAGGCAGCGGCAGCGGACGACGATGTCCCGGCCCATCGCGAGCCACTCGTCCATGAGCTGATAGCCCGTCTGGGCGAAGCCCACGCCGCCAGGGTAGCGGTCATAGACGAAGATGGTCGGGGTGCCCAGGTTGGACGAATCGACCAGCCCCGAGATGTCCCGGCGGTCGCACATCGCCACCGCCGGCAGGGCGGCCAGCATCAGGTTCCGCACGCCCATCAGGGCCCCGACGGGGTTGTACCCGGCCGCGGCCAGGTCGGACCGCATCGCCTCCGAGATCGTCCACCACATCGCGGCCGTCGGCAGGGTCTGGGCGGGCAGGTCCAGCGACCCCTGGCCGATCAGCTCCATCGTGTAGTACTTGATCTTGCGGAAGGCGGTGGTCTGCCAGGTGACGTCGACGTCGCCGAAGAACACCCGGCCGGCGCGGTAGGGGGCCTCTTCCCGGCGCTCGGTGATGCGGCAGGTGCTGGCGACGATGGGCTGGGTGTAGTAGTCCACCTCGACCGGCTCGACGGTGGCGATCTTGGCCTCGTAGTCGAGGTCGCGGACGAGGTAGGAGCGGCCCTCGTGGAGGTAGATCGCGTTGGGATAGACCAGCTCGGGGGCGGAGATCGCGTCCACCTGCCCCAGCGTCCGCCGGCCTGCCGACGCGTCGACGATGGCGAAGTTGTCCTGGGAGATCGTCCGCAGGTTGACGTGATTGGCCGGGCTGGCCGAGCTGGACCAGTAGTACCGCCCGTCGATCTCCTTCATCTGCCCATCCTCGGCCACCGCGTCGGCGATGGCGCCGGTCAGCGGGCCGAACCACTTCTCGTCGTCGGCGGTGATGGGCTTCTCGAAGCAGGCGCAGGAGAGCTGCCCGGAGAGGATGTAGGGGTTGGCCGGATCGACGATCGCGTGCTCGTGGGCGGCGCCAAAAAGGTACTCCGGCTGGTGCATCAGGTACTGGTCGATCGGGTCCTGGTAGCCGACGAGCACCACCAGGCTGTCGGAGGCGGTCCGCCCGGCCCGCCCGGCCTGCTGCCAAGTGGAGCAGATCGTCCCGGGGAAGCCCACCAGGATGGCGGCGTCGAGGCTGCCGACGTCGATGCCCAGCTCCAGGGCGTTGGTGGCCGCCACCGCCAGCAGGCGCCCGCTGAACAGCTCCTGCTCGATCCGGCGGCGGTCCTCGGGCAGGTAGCCCCCGCGGTAGGGGCGGATCCGCCCGGCCAGGTCCTTCTCGCCGGCGAGCTGGTCCTGGGCGTAGCGGTAGATCAGCTCGGCCACCACGCGGGCCTTGGCAAAGACGATGGTCTGGGCGCGTCGGCGGACCAGCTCCACCAGCAGCTCGACCGCCTCGGCGTTGGCGGAGCGGCGCGTCAGGCGGCCTGCCCCGGCGTCGATCAGGGGCGGGTTCCAGAGCACGAAGTACTTCCGCCCGCGGGGGGCGCCGTCGTTGTCGATCAGCGTCATCTGGCGCCCGGTCAGCCGGCCGGCGAGCTCGACGGGGTTGGCGATCGTGGCCGAGCAGGCGATGATCCGCGGGCGCCCGCCGTAGTGCTCGCACAGCCTCAGGAGGCGACGCAGCACGCCGGCGACGTGGCTGCCGAAGATGCCGCGATACGTATGCACCTCGTCGAGAACGATGGTCCGCAGCGACCGCAGGAAGGCGTGCCACTTGGTGTGGTAGGGCAGGATGCCCACGTGGAGCATGTCCGGGTTGGTCAGGATGACCGAGGCGGAGGTGCGGATCTTCGCCCGGGCGTGGCGGGGGGTGTCGCCGTCGTAGACGGCCGGGGCGAGCAGGCGGGACAGATCGGGGTCGGCTTCGCCCCAGCGATGGAGCGCCCGGAGCTGATCCTGGGCGAGGGCCTTGGTGGGGAAGACGTACATCGCGCGGGCGGAAGGGTCGGCCAGCAGGTCGGCGGCGACGGACAGGTTGTAGCACAGCGTCTTGCCGGAGGCGGTGCCGGTGACGATCACGATGTCGCGCCCCTCGCCGGCGGCGTCGAAGGCGGACGCCTGGTGGCTGTAGAGCTGGTGGATGTTCTGCCGCCGCAGGGCCCGCCAGAGCACTTCCGGCACGGGCCGGTTCGGTTCGGCGTGGACGGGTTGGCGAGAGGGGATCTCGCGGACGTGGACGACCTGCTGCCGGTAGTCGCGCCCGGCGGTGATCTCGCGGATGAAGGCCCTGGCGTCCATCGGGTGCATCTTCGTCGAAGGCCCCGCCGGCCGCAAGCGGGGTCGCGGCGTCTGCCGGACGGCGTCAGACGAACGCGACGGCGGCGTATCCGACGCGGTCCTGGGCCTGCTGGCCGTAGAGGTCCATCATCACCTCGTCGCTGCCGCGGTATTCCAGGCATAGACCCCGCGTGGCGCCAAGGGCCGAGCAGGCCGACATGGCGGCGGCGATGGCGCCGGCCCCGCAGGCGTTGAGGCGTGCGGAGGCCTCCTCGATCACCGCGTCGGGGCGCATGGACTTGATCAGCTCCAGGATTCGCCGGTCGTTGTCGCGCGCCCACTGCATGCCCTGGCTGCCGACGCCGGCGGGCGTCAGCCCGTAGGACGGGCCGTAGTGCGTCAGGTCCGTGCTGCCGACGACCGCGGCGTCGGGGAAGCTCTCCTTGAGGGTCTTGCCGATCGCCC
>DASRZG010000243.1:0-6102 GCA_035686585.1 Phycisphaerae bacterium | reverse complement strand
AGGCGGCGACCAGCAGCTCCAGCCGCCGGGCCTCGGCCTTCTTCTTCGCCTCGATCACGTCGGCGTCCGCCTGGCCGAGGATCCTGATGGTCTGGGCGTTGATCTCGGCGCCCTGCTTGTTCAGCCCGGCGACCTTCCGGTCGGCCTGGGCCTCGACCTCGGCCGCGGTCTTGTTGCCCTGCTCCATCTCCTTCTGGACCATCGCCTCGGTCTGGGCGTCGAAGTCCTTGATGGCGACGTCGACCATTCGCAGGGCCTGTTCGAGGTCGGCGGCCAGCTCCTCACGTTGCTGCTCGACCTTGAGGGTGATCTTCTCTTCCTCGGCGAGCATGCGGGCCTGGATGGCGGCCTTGATGTCCTCGGCGGGGTGGAAGCCGCGGACCAGGGCGATCAGGAAGTGGATGCCCTTCTCCTTGCCCATCTTCTGGAGGGCCTGGGTGACGTTCTGCTGGAACTTCTCGCGGGTGGCGCCCTCGATGAACTGCTGGGTGGTCAGGTTACTCCCCGCGTTCTTGCAGATGCTGAGCACCTGGGGTTCGATGATCTTGGACTCGACCATCTCGACCGTGCCGTATTCGCCGACGATCCGCGGGGCGTCCTCGGGGAAGATGCCCCAGACGACGGTGAAGTCCAGGTGCATCTGCTTGCCGTCGGCCAGCGGGAAGGAGACTCCCGTGCCCTCCTTGGGCCGGTTGACGGGCAGGCCGTCGACGAGGACCTGCTCCATGTCCGCGCTGATCTCCCAGACGCGGTAGCCGATCTCGATGGGATCGACCCGGATCTCGACGGGATTGAGGTTGTAGTAGCCCGCCTGCAGGACGGTCTTGAGCAGCCCGCTGCGCGGATCCTTGGCGAGGGCCTCCCGGCGGGTCTGGACGCCCACGTACCCGGGCCGGATGATGGTGGCCTGGAGGGGCTGGCTGACCACCTGCCCGAAGGTGTTGATCCGCCAGACGCCGGGGGTGAGCACCAGCCGCTGGGTGCCCTTCTCGTCCGCCTCGGCGATGTATCGGTCGGCCGGCAGCTCCTTGCCCATGTTGTTCTTGATCGTGGCGATCTCGCCCGGCTTGATCTGGACGTCGCGGACGCGCTTGACCGTGTACGTCCACGGGTTGATGAAGTGCCGCCCGGGCCCGCGCATCGCCTCGAGCACGCCCTTCTCGCCGGGCTGGGCGTACCCGCCCTGCACCGACGCCGCCCCGGTCTTGCGGGTCAGCAGCAGCGACTCGCCCCGCGGGCACCACTCGTACAACGCCGCCAGGACGATGGCCAGCACCACGCCCGCGACGACCAGCGTTCCCAGTATGGCGATCAGTAGGTTGCGTATCATGGTCGCACCTCCCGCGACGCGCCCTTGGCCGGGGCGGCCGCCTTGGCGGCGCCCGTGCGGGCGAACCGCTCGAACAGTTCCGCGAACAGGCCCTCGGTGTTGGACAGGACCCGCCGGATGCTGGGGCTGAACTTGGTGATCAACTGGTACTCGGCGTACTGCTCGCCGCTGCCGAAGGCGCCGATCTTGGCCTTGACCGCCTCGGCCTCGGCGACGTGCTTCATCACCGTCACCGCCGCCTCGGCGGTGCCCTCGGCGAGGACCTTGGCGGCCTGGTCCTTGGCGGCTTCGAGATGGATCCGCGCCACCTCCAGGTCGCGCTGGGCCTTGGTGACCTCGACGCCCTCGTACCGCTCGGCGTCGCGGACCTTCTCGGCCACCTTCACGCGCACGCCGCCGAACTTGGTCTCGCGGTCCTTGCGGCGCTCCTTGAGGACCTTCGCCATGCGCCCGCCCTCGCGGAGGGCCTTGCCGTCGGGTCCGACCTTGAGCGTCCCGCCGACCATCACGGGCTGGCCCCGGTCGTCCAAGACCGGCTTGCCGTCGGGGCCGAGCTTGGGCGCGGCGCCCTCCATCAGCAGCGTGCCGATCTCCGTCTCCACCTCCTTGGTGTAGCGGTCCACCTCGCGCAGGGCGATCTCGCGCCGCTCGTACTGCCGCTGAATCGCCGCGGGGGGATTGGTCTTGTGGATGACGAATGACTTGATGTTGATTCCCTCCTCCGCGCACGCCTCCTTCAGCCTCGCCTCCACCTCGTTCTGCACGCGGATGCGGGTGTCGCCGGTGATGTAGTCCACCGCGCGGTACTGCCCGCCCACCAGGCGAAGGTACGACCGGGCGAAGGGCAGGATGATCTTCCGCTGGATGTTGTTGATCCCGCCGGATTCCTTCAGGTCCTGCTCGTCGACGTATTTGACGAACACCTCGGGGAGCTTGCCGCGCTCCGGGGCCCACTCGATCGTGCCCTCGACCTTGATGTCGAAGCCGAACTTCGACGGGAAGGTGATGATGTCAGTCCCCGCCATCTGGAACTTCTGCGACCGGATGTCGATGGGCGTGACCAGGAACACGTACGGGTTGGAGTATTCCGGGTAGGTCTTCTCGGGCAGCAGGAAGGGCTGGGTGCCCCGCTCGCCGGGCTGAACCACGAACACGTTCGGATTGTCGTGCTCCTTGCCCACCAGCCGGGTCACCACGCCCACGTACCCCGCCCTGATGTCCACCATCGGGTGCTGCTCCACGTCGTAGCCCCACAGGTTGACGTAATGCCGCCCCGGGTACAGGGGCTTGGCGAGGATGCCCTTCTGCTTGTCCATGGGTTCGGTG
The DNA here is from genome assembly GCA_035686585.1 of Phycisphaerae bacterium. Classification (GTDB taxonomy): domain Bacteria; phylum Planctomycetota; class Phycisphaerae; order SM23-33; family SM23-33; genus DASRZG01. The sequence goes on along the minus strand of DASRZG010000243.1, from coordinate 3,446 downwards.
ACCTGCTCGTCGTTCTCGATGACGACCTGCCCGGCCGCCAGCGGCTTGCCGAAGCGGCGGATCAGCACGCCGACGGTCTGTTTGGGGATGACCGTCGCCTTCATCGGCCTGGGCCACTGCCACGTGTACGGGCTGCGGAAATGCCGGCCCTCGCGCAGGATGTCGAACTGCGGACCCTTGTACTCCGAGGTGACGAGGATCATGTCATTGTCGATGTTCTCGCCCGTCTTGCGCATCAGCGGGCAGAACTCGCCGTCGGCCACCTCGATCCGGCAGAAGAACCAGAAGAAGATCGCCCCGAACACGATCAGCACCACCGCCGCGATCGCGCCGTAGCGGATGAGGTCGCCGGCCTTGATCCCGTACTCGTCGGGCCGGCCCGGCGGTCGGGAGCTCAGTACGCTCATGGATGTCTCCTTTCTCGCGCGCCAGCCGCGCGATGATCACAAACTGCGCTGCTCCTGCCGTTGGCGGATGGCGGCCTGGATGTCCGGGAAGACCCACACCCGCACGCCGTCGCGGTCCTCCGAGCGGGCGTAACCCTTCCGCTGGAGCTTCTGGAGGATCCGCTCGGCCGTGTCGATCGTCACGTTCAGCTCGGCGGTCAGGTCGGTCACCCGCAGCTCGCCGTGGCAGTACTTCGAAACCTCGATCGTCTCCTCCAGCGGCAGCCGCTTGGAGGCGATCCACAGCACCGCCCCGGCGACGATGACGATGACCCACCACGCGGCGTACCCGCCGCGGACGGGCGTCGGAAACGAGGTGGTCATGTCCACCATCAGCATCGCCAGGCCGCCCCAGAACATCACGATCCCGGCCATGCGCTTCCGCCTTCGGTTCCTGCGGAACTGGATCAGTGAGAAGCCCATCGTCGGTTCCTCGCCACGAGTTCAACGGCGCGGACACATCGGCCGCCACCCGTGCACTCTACCCCGCCGCGGGGGCCATCACAAGGTTCGTGCAAAACCGCCCGCACCCACGGGTGCTCAGAGGAACCGCTCGCCCGGCGGCAGGTCGGGGTCGGCGATGTAGATCCGCCGCACCCCGACCGGGGCTGCCAGGAAGGCGATCCGCCGGCCCGCGCGGTCCCAGACGGGGTGGGCGTCGCGCCGCAGCGGCGAGCCGCCGACGGCCGGGCTGGTGGCCGAGCAGATGTCCCGCCATGTGCCGCCGGGCAGGTCGACCAGCCGGACGGCGGCCGTCCGCACCCCGCCGGACTCGCGTGTGTCGTCGGTCAGCAGCCATCGCCTGTCGGGGGAGATCGACGGGTGGCCCGTGCCCGGCGGGTCGTCCGTGATCACCTCCACCTCCCCCGTCTCGGCGTCCACCAGGCACAGGCGCATGCCCTCGGCGCCGGGGGTGAGGTTCATCAGCACCCGCTCGCCGTCCGGGTGCCAGATCGGGTGATGCCCGCCCCGCCGCCAGAGCCGGTGCGGCACGACCGTCCGCAACTCCGACCCGTCCGGCCGGCAGGTCACCAGCGTCGCCACGAACTTCCCGTCGGCAAAGCGGCAGCGGACGACGATCATCATCCGCGTGCCCTGCGGGTTGATCTTGCAGTGGAAGGCGTACAGGACGCCGCCGGCCAGGTCCTCCCGGTCGGGCAGGACCTCCCAAACCGCATCCAGCGGCACCAGCAGCGACTGCCTGCCGCCGGCCAGGTCCACCCGATACAGGCCGTCGTCGGCGCTGGCGGCGTCCGTGTTCGTCAGCCAGTGCTCCGGCCGGACGGTCACGCCGTAGCCGGCCTGGGTCAGCCGGCCGCGGTTCAGGCAGGTGCAGATGCCGTACGTCTCGTCCGGGTCGATCGCCCAGATCGGGCCCTCCAGCGTCCGCCGGTCGCCCGTCTCCAGGTCCAGCACCACCCCGATCGGCACGTCGTCGGCCTTGTCGTTGAAGTAGAGGTACCGATCGGTCCGGCCCCACTGCTGGTGGGCGGCGGTCTGGAACCCCCACCCGGCCGTCTCGGCCACGTCGCGGATCGTCCGGGCCTGCAGGTCGATCACGCACAGCGTCGCGCGGTCCTCGGGGGCGGGCTCGTGGTCCTCGTAGGGAAGGCGGAGGCAGACGAACAGTTTCCCCGACGGGCTCCACGGGCACATGTCGTAGTAGGTGTGCATGGTCCCCTCGGACGGCGGGGTGATCGCCATCACGGCACAGGCGGGATCGAGGTCGGTGCAGGTCTCGAACTCCACGCGTCGATCGGACATGACGGCCTCCGGCGTTTGCAGGACACGATTGGGCTGCTGCGGCCCGGAACATACCACATCCGCCCCGATCGCGGCAGCGCCAAGCCAGCGCAAGGCTCCCTTGCGAAACGTTCAACGCCCGTCTTCCCGCCCGGCCGGCGGTTCGGGCCAGTTGCGCGACAGGCGGGTGACGAAGGGGTGATTGGGCGTCTTGTAGTAGACGTCCAGCCACGGCTCCTCCTGCCGTCCCCCGCGCGGGCCGCCCAGGTAACGCGCCATCCCCCAACGCATCTGGGTGTAGGGGTCGTGATGCCGATAGCACAGCTCCCAGAGTGCGTCGCGCATGTCCTGGGCCGTCTCGGCGTGGGCGGGGTCTTTCGCCAGGTTGCGGAGCTCGCCCGGGTCGGCCTGCAGGTCGTACAGCTCGTCCCAGTCGAACGAGTTGAAGACGTACTTGAACCGCCGGCCGATGGCGATCCGCTGGACGTACAGGAACTCGCAGCCGTAGTACACGTTGAGGATGTGCGCCGGCCAGGATTCTTCGGCCCGGTGCGGCTCCGCCAGAAGCGGCGTCAGGTCCCGCCCGTCGGCGTGCGGCAGGGCGGGCGCGCCGGCCAGCGAGACGAAGGTGTGCGCCCAGTCGTGCAGTTGCACCAGCGCGCCGGTGGCGCTGCCGGCCGGGATCCGCCCCGGCCAGCGGGCGATCATCGGGATGCGGTGCGTCTCCTCGTACGGCGTCCAGCCCTTGATGAAGGTGCGGTGCGACCCCACGTTGTCGCCGTGATCGCTGGCGAAGACCACCAGCGTCTCGCCCGCCCGGCCGCTTTCGTCCAAGCCGTCCAGGATGATCCCGACGGCATGGTCGACCTGCTCGCAGAAGGCGTAGTAATGCCGCAGGGCGTCGCGGATGTCCTCGTCGGTCAGCTCCGCCCACAGGCTGGCCTCGCGGGCGAGCAGGCCGGGTTTGCCCTCGAACGTTTCCCGGACGTAGTTGTCGGGCAGCGGGACGTCATCGAGCCTGTAGCCGTCGAGGAATCGCCGCAGCGGCTTGTACGGGTCGTGGGGCGCCGGGATGTGGCACTCGATCAGCCAGGGCTCGCCGCCGGCGGCAAACTCGTGAATCGTCTCGGCCGTCCGGCGGGCGAGGAAGTACTCCTGCGTGGCCTCCATGACCCCCTCGACCGCCGTCCACATCGGGAAGCGATCCCCGCCCGGCCAGGTGACGTGGCGGGTGTCAGCGAACTGGTAAGGCAGGCT
>DASRZG010000242.1:0-3324 GCA_035686585.1 Phycisphaerae bacterium | reverse complement strand
TGTCCGCCGCGTCACGGCCCGCCTGCCCAGCGGCAGGCAAAGTGGTAAGGCTATCTATCTGACGGCCAATCCGCGTAACGTCTGTCCGCGAAGGTAGCGCGGCATGGCCAAGGCCGGCCGGCGTCTTCTCCAGCGGTGGTTTCCGGAAGCACCGCTGAAGACCCGGGACGATTGCCCGGTGACTCGCTCCCGTCCGTCTGCCTGCGATTCCAGGGCCACCAGAGCGGAAGGGAATATGGGGGGCGGGTGCTTGGGTGGCGTCCGGGCGAAAGCACGTTGTACCCTCAGCTACCCGCATCCGGCTATCCCGTAGAAGAGGCCGTTGGGCCGATGACTCTACCCTATCCCTGCCCGGGCGGGGCGTCAAGCGCCCTTCGACAGGATCAGGGCAGGGAACCCGGAACGGGCCCCGGGGGGGCGCCCTACGTAACGCCATCTTTCGACTTGCGCCACGCAGCATGGACACCGCGTGCCCCGTCCGTTACGCTGTACCCGTGGGACATACCGGGAGACCGATCATGCAGCCCGTCATTCGCCTGTCGCTGGCATCCGCGTTCCCGATCCTTGCGGCGCTTGTCCCGACCACCCGCGCCGAGGGGCCCAAGATGACCAAGATCACCGTCAGCAAGGAGACCACCTGCATCACCGAGCCGCTCAACCCCGACGGCACGCCCAACTACGTCGCCGCCGTCAACGCCCTCTGCGGCAAGGGCGTCACGCCCGACAACAACGCCGCCGTGCTGCTGCTGGAGGCCCTGGGGCCCGCGATGCTCAAGAACCCGGACACGCTGGGGCGGGTCTGCGCCCTGCTTCGCGTCCCGCCCCCGCCGGTGGAAGGAGAGTACTTCGTGCCGTTCCGGGAGTACGCCGTGTCGCACCTGCCGCAGGAAGCACAGACGGACATTCGGCAGCGCCTGAACGACCGCCTGGCCGGGCCTTGGCAGCCCAAGGACGATCCGTTGCTGGCCGGATGGATTCAGGCGAACACTCGCTCCCTGGACGTGGCCGTCTCCGCCTCGCGGCGCAAGCGGATGTTCGTCCCGCTGGTCTCCCCCTCCGACCCGCCCACCCTGTACGACTGCTTCATGAACGTCTCGCTGTCTGCATGGATGGAGATGGGCAGGGCCCTGGCCGCCCGGGCGATGCTCCGGCTTGGCCAGGGGCAGGTCGAGGCCGCCTCGGCCGATATCCTGGCCCTGCATCGTCTGGGCGCCCTCGTATCGCAGGGGCCTATGCTCATCGATGTCCTCATCGGGATGGCCTTGGATAAGATGGCCGGCAACGCCGACGGCGCGCTGGCACGTTCGGGCAAGGCGACCGGGGCGCAGTTGCGCCGCCACCTGGCCGCGGTGGCGTCCATGCCCGAGGAGACCGGCATGATCCAGAGCTGGGACGGGCCCGAGCGGCTATTCGCCCTCGATATGTGGATACTCTCCGCCCGCAAGTCCGTTCGCGAGGTCTTCGGGCCGACGCTCAGTATCCAAGGGGATCCCCCCGAGAGCCTGCCCGACTACCCGCTGGACTGGAATGAGGCCCTGCGGATGGACAACGCCCACACCGACCGCCTGGTGGCGGCGAGGAGGCTGCCGACGTTCCGACAGCGGATCGAGGCGGTGAAGGCCGTGATGGCCGAAATCGACAAGATCGTCGGCCCGGACAAGAAGGCCTATTCGCGGAAGATGGTCAAACTCGTCAAGGCCAATCGCCGGCGCGACCCGGCCAAGATCACCCGGGCGACTTTCCACTACCTGGCAGGATGCTGTAGCCTTTCCCCGGAAGGCATCCTGACCGTCGAAGAGCAGGTCCATGCCTTTCGCAGGATCGCCGTGGTATCGCTGGCCCTGGCGGTCTGGCGTGCGGAGAAGGGCAGCTACCCGGACAAGCTGGACGCCCTGAGCCCAGCCGTTCTCAAGGCCCTCCCGCCGGACCCCTTCACCGACAAGCCGCTGATCTACCGACGCGCGGGGGAGGGCTACGTCCTCTACAGCGTCGGGCCGAACATGACCGACGACGGAGGCGTCGGCAGCTCGGAGAAGAAGGGCGCCGACGACTTCAGCCTGGACGCCCGCCCTGAGTGACCGGGCAAGGCTTGGCGGCCGCCGCCGGCCGCGAATGCAGCGGTGCCGCCAACCGCTGTAGGATAGACCTGTTCTACCCGGTGAGACACCGGCGGGCCTCGCGATGGACGAAAGGGACTTGAGGGCGGGAGATGAGCTGATGGCTGAACCAACGCCTGCCGCGATCATCACGGAAGACCTGCTCTTACCGGGCTGGGACCCCGACGAGCCGGTCCCCGCCACGATTTACCGCCCGGAGGCTCGCGACGGATTGCCCGTGGTGTTTGCCCTGCACGGTTTCGGCTGCAGCAAAGAGGAGTCCGCCCGGCTGCTGCCCCGTCTGGCTGGGGCCGGATTCCTGGCGGTGGCCATGGACGGCTTTCTACACGGGCGGCGACGCGAACCCAGCGTGTTCGCGCGAAATCTGGCCGATCTGGCGGATGATTTTGCGATCTGGGTGCATCAGACGTGCGTGTCTCACACCGCGCGCGACGTATCGCGGATCATCGACAGCCTCAGCGACCTGCACCACGCCGATCCCTCCCGCATCGGCGTGACCGGGGTGTCGATGGGTGGCTGCTCGGCCCTGGTCCTGGCGTGCCGCGAACCCCGGATATCGGCGGCAGTCAGCCTCATCGGCGCCGCCGACTTCTGGTGGGACGTCACCAAAATCGCTCCCGGACCGGAACAGGAAGCCTGGCGCCGGCATCTCAGTCCTCGCCTCTGCCAACTGGTGGACTCCCTGGACCCGATGCAGCACATGGCGGGTATTCCCCCCAAACCCGTCTTGCTCCTTAACGGCGGCAAGGACCACTGGATCGACCCCCGCTCCGTGGAGGAGTTCGCCCGCCGCCTGCGAGCGCGGTACTACGGGGATTGTCCGGAGAACGTCGCCTGTTTCGTGGAGCCCCAGGCAGGCCACAAGGTGACCGAACGGATGTGGACTCGGATGATTGCCTGGTTCAGCCGTCACATCCAGGCGTAGGGCGAGCAACGGCAGCTCGCTGCTCGCGGAATCGAGGGACGGGACAATCGGCCCGTGCGCGCCTGCCGTGGCCTGAGATCCCCGCCTGGGAGTTTTGGGGAGTTTTGGGGACGCCTTACGTGACTCCAGCTTTCGCCTTGTGCCCCACAGCGTGGACACCGCGCGCCACGTCGGTTACACTCTTCCCGTGGGACGAACCGGGAGAACAACCATGAAACGAGCCATTCGTCCGTCCTTGGCATCCGCCCTCCTTGCCGCCGCGGTGGTCATTCCAACGGCTGC
>DASRZG010000241.1:0-16474 GCA_035686585.1 Phycisphaerae bacterium | reverse complement strand
CAGAGCTGCCGCCCTGGGCTACCATTCTGTCGGCCTCCGGCCTTTGGTGGGCGGGTTCGCCCACCCTACGCATCGTTCGCGCCGTTCGTGGCCAATCTTCAGACGGCCAGGCCCCAGGCTTGCAGCACGGGGAGGACTTCGGAGATGGCGTCCACGGCCGCGTCGGCGGTGGTGGCGGGGTCGTCCCAGTGGTTGCGGATGCGGATGGCGCGCATGCCGATCGCCTTCGCGCCGGCGATGTCGGCAGATTCGAAGTCGCCGACGTGGACGGCGGCGGACGGGGGGCAGCCCAGGCGGTAGAGGGTGTGGCTGAACTGACGCTGCTCGGGCTTGGTGGTGCCGGTCTGGTCGGAGAAGGTGAAGTGGTCGAACAGGCCGGCAATGCCGTCGGCCTCCATGACGGCGTACATGTCGTGGCTGAGGGTGACGCCCGTGTCGCTGATGACGGCCAGCTTGACCCGCCTGTGCAAGGCGCGGAGGACGTCGGCGGCGCCTGCGGCCAGGGTCGGCGGCATCTCGCGACCGGCCGCCGAAAGCAGCTCGCCCAGACGGCGGGCCTCGCCGCCGGCCAGGCGGACGCCGACGATCTCGGCCAGCATCGAGCCGGTGTCCTCGGCGTTCAGCCCGCGATGCGTCGAAAGCCGATGGTGGGCCATCTGCCGGCCCAAAACCTCCTGGCCGACCCGCAGGACCTCGGCGGAGACGTCGTGGCCCAGGCCCATCAGGAAACTCCGGGCATACTCGACCCGCCGGGCCTCCCGCTCGTCGGCATCCGGGCTCTCGTAGTACAGCGTGCCCCAATAGTCAAACGTCACGGCTTCAATCAAGGCGTAACCTCCACCGGCCCCGCCGGCCCGGCGCGGTCCATTGTAGCAGGCGAGGGCGGGAGGGGAAGATACGCGGCGGCTGGCGGTCAGGGTCCAGGCGTCTGAATGGACCATGACACGCGGTGCGGAAGCTGCTCCCCCGCGGCGCAGCGCGGGGGCGTGGGGGAGGATGAGACCGGCAGGACGTTTGTGGATCTGGGTAATTCAGGTGGAATGGGCGGGATTCCGGCAGGCAGTCCGGGGGTGTTTACAGACTGTTTACAAGGGTGGATGTCAACAGAGGCGTTTTGCACATAACATCTTGTAGTATAGGTTCTTATATAAACTAGTCCCTGTTTACATCCCGCGATTTTGTAAACAGTCGGGAGACGGATGTCTTGATAGGAGCCTGCCCCTTGCCGCCCCAGGGGGCGGAGGTGTGGGGAACGCGGGTGCCTTGGCCAGCGGGACGGAGTTGCTACAATGGCGACGTGATGCGGGCAGACTTTGACATCGTGGTGGTCGGTGGCGGGCACGCCGGGGCCGAGGCGGCCTGGGCGGCGGCCAAGCTCGGGGCGCGAACGGCGCTGGTGACGCTGGCGATCGACCGGATCGGGCAGATGTCGTGCAACCCGGCCATCGGGGGCGTGGGCAAGGGGCAGATCGTCCGCGAGATCGACGCCCTCGGCGGGCTGATGGGCCTGGCGGCGGACGCGACGGGCATCCAGTTCCGGATGCTCAACCGCTCGAAAGGCCCGGCCGTGTGGGGGCCGCGGTGCCAGTCCGACCGGCATGCGTACGCGGCCTACGTCCAGCAAGCCCTGGGCGGGCTGGCGAACCTGGAGATCATCGAGGGGGAGGTGATGGACGTCCTTTGGGAGGAGGTCGTCGCTGGTCATTCGTCGATGGCTGTTCGCGGCGTGCGCGTGCGTGCGGGCCGGGCGGGCGAGGCGGCCCGCGAGGTCACCTTCCCCTGCCGGGCCGTCGTGATCACGGCCGGGACATTCCTGCGGGGTCTGATGCACTGCGGGCCGGAGAGGTGGACGGGCGGGCGGTACGGCGAGCCGGCGGCGGAGTCGCTGTCGGGGTCGCTGGAGCGGATGGGCATTCGCCTGGGCCGGCTGAAGACGGGCACGTGCCCGCGGGTGGACGGGCGGAGCATCGACTATGACCGCTGCCAGCGGCAGGACGGCGACGCCGAGCCGGAGCCCTTTTCGTTCCTGAGCGGGTCGGTCGGCGGCGATCCGCTGCCGTGCTGGATCACGGCCACCAACGCGGGCGTGCACGAGGTCATCCGGGCCAACCTGCACCGGGCCCCGCTGTTCAACGGGCAGATCGAGTCCACCGGCCCGCGGTATTGCCCGTCCCTGGAGCTGAAGATCGAGCGGTTCGCGGGGCGGGACAGGCATCCCGTTTACATCGAGCCGGAGGGGCGGGGGACGCACTGGGTCTACCTCAACGGGGTGTCCACCTCGCTGCCGATCGACGTGCAGGAGGCGGTGCTGCGGGGCATCCCGGGCCTGGAGCGGGCGGAGGTGCTGCGGTGGGGATATGCGATCGAGTACGACTACGCCGACCCGACGCAACTGACGGCGTCGCTGGAGACGAAGACGGCGGCGGGGCTGTTCCTGGCGGGGCAGATCAACGGGACGACCGGCTACGAGGAGGCGGCCGCCCAGGGCCTGATGGCGGGGATCAACGCCGTGGCGTGCTGTCGGGGGTCGGCGCCGCTGGTGCTGCGGCGTGACCAGGCGTACATCGCCGTGATGATCGACGACCTGGTGACCAAGGGCGTGATCGAGCCGTACCGGATGTTCACCAGCCGGGCGGAGTTCCGGCTGCTGCTGCGGGCGGACAACGCCGACCGGCGGTTGACGCCGATCGGCAGGGAGGCGGGGCTGGTGGACGACGAGCGGTGGCGGCGGTTCAGCGACAAGCAGGCGGCGGTCGCCGAGGCCGCCGACCTGATGGCCCGCACCCGCGTGGCGGGACGGACGGTGGCGTCGTACCTGGCCGGGCCGGACGCCCGGCTGGAGGGGTTGCCCCCCGGCGAGGAATGCCGAGGGCTTCGCCTTCTGCAGGCCCGATGCCCCGAGGCCGTGCGAACGGCGGCGATCGACTGCCGCTACGGGGGCTACCTCGCCAAGGAGCGGGCGGCGGCCGAGAGGCTGGCGCAGTTGGAGTCCCGGCGGATCCCGCCTTCGCTGGACTTCGCCGACGTGCCGCACCTGCGGGCCGAGGCCCGTCAGCGTCTGGCGGCGGTGGCCCCGGCCACGCTGGGCCAGGCCCTCCGGATCAGCGGGATCACCCCCGCGGACATCACGGTGCTGATGGTGCACTTGGCCGCGATGGCCAAGCCGGCCACAGTCCCCTCTCGCGCGCCGAAACATGACCAGTCTGTGTAAACTGGGTAATTTCCCTGCGGGAAGGAAACTTTCGATTTCGGGCGTTTCGAGGGGGCCCGCGCGGGATATTGGCGATTAAGGCTAATCCGGTCAAGCGTTTGTGGAGTTCGCTCGCGGAAGAGGGCGTGTGAAGAATCTCTTCATGTTTCGCCGATGAACTCAATAGCAGGGATGCGAATCGAGTAGGGACTCGCTTGGACGCGGGTCTTTGGCCGCGATGGCCAAACCGTGAAGTCCTCCGGGACGGTGACACGCCCCCCCCATGCCAAGGAAGGCCTCCGATTGAGGGCCTGCGCGCGTCCGGGGATCGCCGAAAGTCGAATTGAACGCCATGAGCAAGGTCAACCCATGCAGGTCCGCCGAGCGCCGAACGATGCGCGTTCCCCAGCAAGTCCAGCCCTCCAAGCCGGCGCCTGAGACGGCCTCCTGCCGAACGAGCGGGGAACTGGCCGAGTGGGTCCGCCGGGTAGGGCAGCTTCCCGAGATTCGCCGCGACCTCATCGATCGGGTCCGGGCCGAGATCGCCGCCGGCAGGTACGAGACGCCCGAGCGGATCGACGCCGCCGTCGAGGCCATGCTGGCGGACCTCCTCGACGAGTCGTAACCCGGGTCCCCCCCGCTTGCTTGCCCTGACCGTGTCGAAGGGCGGGGCGGCGAGGATCCCCGCGAGCCGGAGGGGGGACTCTTCCACCGCACGTTCATCATCCGACATCCGCCCAGCCGCTTTCCACAGCCGCTTTCGCCCAGGAACCCCTTTTGACACGCAAGTCGGCCGCGGCGGGCGCCGATAGGCAGTGGTGACGCCGTTGCAGTGAGCGAGGCATGGGATTATGGGCCCGCGGAAGACGGAGGAAACAGCCGAATCGATCGCCTCGATGGACCGCCGGTCCCTCATCGAGGCCATCATGCAGGTCGACTGCGGGTTCCCCATTGACCTGACGGCCGAAACCCTCGCCCAGTTCAGCGACGAGAGGCTGCGCCACATCTACATGGCGTTGCGGATGCACTCCCTCGAGCCCGCCCGGTCGCATTGACGGGGGCCCGCCCGGGGCGGCTCACACCTTCCTACCCAGCACCGCGATGCCGAATTCGTCGGCCAGCTTCAGGGTGTCGGGCTTGTCGACGATGAGGGTCTTGCCGGCCTCGAGGACCACGCAGACGGCCCCGGCCGCCCGGAGGTTTCGGATCGTCTCCATGCCGATGGTGGGCACGTCGAACCGCATGTCCTGGTTGGGCCTGGCGACCTTGACGAGGGTCCATCCGCCGGTCCGGCAGAGCTCGCCGGCGCGGGCGATCATCCGGTCGGTGCCCTCGATCGCCTCGATGGCAATGATTTCGCCTTCCTTGACGGCAAGGGACTGGCCGATGTCCAGCTCGGCGCTCCGCCGGGCGATGCGGAAGCCGAACTCGACGTCGCCGGCGGCCTTGGCCGGGACGGTCGTCCGGGTCATGAGGCCCTCCCCGGCCAGATGTTCCTGGCAGTATTCCACGCTTGACATCAGTTCGATGCCCTCCGAGGCCAGTTCGTCGGCCACGGCCAGAAGGATGGCACTGTCGCGATGATCCTGACGGGTCGTCCGGTACCACAGCTTAAGGGCCCGGAAATCCGGAACGTACCGCAGAAGCCGGAACGGGGCGTACATGTCGGCCTTCTTCACCCCGCCGACCAGGACCGCACGCCGCACCCCGTGGCGGCGCAGCAGGCCGATCCACCGCCCCACCCGAACGACGCCTGCCCAGGCGAATTGGTCCGCCATCGCCCGCAGGGCCGGATCGGCCTGACCGCGAAGCCCCACCACCACCAGGGAGCTGCCCGCCCGGCGGATTCCTTCGGCCACCAGGATCGGGACCCGCCCGCTTCCGGCAATGACCCCGATGGACTCGGCCTGTGCCGTCAAGCGGAATCCTCGTCGTCGCCTTCTTCCTCGCGGCGTCGCCCGAGGGCGGCGACGATCGCCCCCAGCTTCTTAACCTGCTGCCGGATGTCGGGCAACTGGCGGATGATCGAGTACACCCGCTGCGCCTGGTTTCGCTGCATGGCGGGCTGGCCAAAGACCTCCTGGTCGTCCTCGATGTCGTTGACCACGCCCGACTTGGCGCCCACCCGGACCCGGTCGCCGATGGTGATGTGCCCCACCACGCCCGCCTGCCCGGCGAACGAGCAATGGTCGCCGATGGCGGTCGAGCCGGCGATGCCGACCTGGGCGACGAACAGGCACCCGCGCCCCACCTTGGTGCCGTGGCCGATGGCGACGAGGTTGGAGAACTTCGTCCCGGGGCCGATCCGGGTCGCCCCGAGGGTCGCCCGATCGATGGTGCAGGCGGCGCCGATCTCCACGTCGTCGGCGACCTCGACCCAGCCGATCTGGGGGATCTTGTGATGCACCCCATCGTGCGTGGCGTATCCGAACCCGTCCTCGCCGATCACGCTGCACGCGTGGATCGTCACCCGGTCGCCCAGCACGCACCCGTCGTAAACCACCACGTTCGGATGCAGCACGCAGCCGGCGCCGACACGGGCGCCCGCGCCCACGTACACGCCCGGGTACAGCACCGTCCCGTCGCCGATCCGCGCGCCCGCGGCCACGCTGGCGAACTGGGCGATCGCCACGCCCTCCCCCACCTCCGCCGACGGGTCGATCCGGGCCTGCTCGTCGATCCCGCTGAACGGATGACGCCGGAACCCGTGCAGCGCCACCATCGCCTCCCGGAAGGCGAAGTACGGGTCCTTGCAGCGAATCAGCCGCTCGCCCGGCCCGTCGTACCCCTCGGAAACGATCACCGCGGCCGCGGCCGACTCGGCCATGTACCTCTCGTAGCGCGTGTGCGCCAGGAAGGCCACGTCCTCCGGGCCCGCTTCGGACAGGGACGCCGCCGACCGGACCACGCGGTCGGCAGGCCCGGTCAGGACCCCGCCGATCCGCTCGGCCAACTCGCCCAACGACATTGGTTTCGCTGCCGGCTCACCCATGACCGCCGCAAGGCTAATCCCGCCCCGCCCGCAGGTCAAGACATAGCGCGCCGGGGAAAGCCCTTTGTCCGGCCCGGAAGCCGCCCCTACAATGCCGTGGGCGCCGCGGAACATCCCCCGGCGGGCGTCCGCGCCGACCAGTGCAAGCCGATCAGAAGGATGCCGGTATGAGCGAGCAGCGGCTGACCTATCACGCGCGGCCCACGATGCGTCGGCCCAGCATTGTGATGGGGCTGGACGGATGGATGGACGGGGGCAACGTGTCCACAGGCACGATCGAGACATTCATCGCCAAGCTCGAGGCGGAAGTCCTGGCCGAGATGGACGCGGAGGATTGCTACATCCTCAGCTTCCCCGGATCGATGGAGGTCTCGTCGCTGCTGCGGCCCCACGTGAACATCGCCGACGGGCTGATCACCGAATACGGCGGGCCGACCAACACGTTTTACTTCAGCCGGGCCGAGGACCTGATCCTGATGGTGGGCAAGGAGCCCCACCTCCGCTGGCGCGAGTACGGCCAGGCCCTGTTCTCGCTGGCGTCCGACTTCGCGGTCGGCCGGATCTACTTCATCGGCAGCGTGGCCGGGCTCGTGCCGCACACGCGCGAGCCGCGCCTGTACAGCTCGGTCTCCGACGAGGCGCTGCGGGAGGAGCTGGCGCCCTTCGGCGTCCGCTTCAGCAACTACAAGGGCCCCGCCAGCGTGGTGACGTACCTGATGCACGAGGCCCCTCGCCATGGGATCCCGATGGCGACGCTGGTGGCGGAGGTCCCCGCCTACGTGGAGGGGCGCAACCCCCGGTGCATCGGGGCGGTGGCGCGGAACCTCGCCGGCATCCTGGGCCTGCGGGTCAACGTCGACGACCTCCGCCTGCTCGGCGACGAGCTGGAAGAGAGGCTCAGCGAGATGATCCGCGAGCACCCCGAGCTCCAGGAGCGCATCGGCAAGCTGGAGCAGGACTACGACAACGAGGTGTTCGACATGCAGATGGGGGACCTGAAGACGTGGCTCCAGCAACGGGGCATTCGCCCGGACTGAGCCCGGCCTGACGGCGCCGCCGCCCAAGGGAAGTGCCCGGAACCCGCGATCCCCCGGCAGGCCAAGGCCCCGGCACTCACACGAATCCCAAAACCACTGGATTCATAATCCCGGTCGCAGATCATACCCGCGTTTCGCATAACACCGGGATTCTCCCATAGTTGTTGGCACAGATCCGAGACCCCAGTCGAACGCGGCCGGCGGCAATTTGGAGAAAGTGCTTGCACGCGTCGGGATCAACTTTACACTGTGCCGTGTCGGCAGTGGGAAGTTGTCCGCCGCAGCCAGGGGTATGGCTTTGGCGGACTTTGGGTCGCTTGCCGGCCCGTCATGTCTTTGACGATTGTCCGACGAGTCACATTTCTGACGCACGTAGTGCCGCTGTGTCGACCCGCCGCGTGTGCGCGCGGGCGTGTCCCAGGGAACCGTCCCGCCGGCCCGACCGGCGGGAACACAGGAGGCCGCCATGTCTGAGACACAGATCGATCCCAATGCCGTAGGCCCGGTGTTCGAGGCCTTGGAGCAGCGCGTGCTGCTGTCCGGAAGCGTCATTCACCTGACGCCCTCGGACAACTGGTACAACGTCCTGAACGGGGGCGGGTTGAGCCCCGGGGACGAGGTGATCCTTCACGAAGGCGTGTACAGCACGTCGCCGGCGCTGACGATGCAGCACGTGGGCACGGCCGTCGACCCCATCATCATTCGCGCCGCCGACGGGGAGTCCGTAACCATAACCCGCCCGGACGCCGGGCAGAACGTCATCAACATGCATGGCACCCAGTACGTCACGCTGCGCGGGCTGGAGGTGACGGGCGGCTCGGCGGCCATTCGCATCGGCAACGGGGGGACGGGGAGAATGGCCGAGTACGTCACCATCGAGTACTGCTGGATTCACGACACCGGCGCCAACGCCATCACCGCCAACTACGTCGGCGACGTCAACACCGGGCACATCTTCCGATACAACGAGATCAGCAACACGGCCGCGGAGGGAGAGGGATTCTACCTCGGCTCCAACAACGACGCGGAGGGGCAGACCACCGGCGTCTTTCGCGACGGGCTGATCGAGGGCAACTACATCCACCACCTCAACGGACCGGCCGTCACCCAGGGCGACGGCATCGAGATCAAGGACGGAAGCTACAACAACACCATCCGGGACAACGTCATCCACGACACGGGCTATCCCGGCATCCTGGTCTACGGCACGGACGGCAACGGGGACAACATCATCGAGGGGAACGTCATCTGGAATGCGGGCGACCACGCCATCCAGGCGGCGGCGGACGCGGTGATCCGCAACAACATCATCCTCAGCGAGAACGTTTACGGCATCGCCAGCCAGAACCACCAGAGCGCCATCCCGGGCAACCTGACCATCATCCACAACACCATCTTCTCCCAGGGCACGCGCAACGCCATCAACGTCTCCTGGCCGTCGGGCGACCAGCTCAGCGGGCCCATCGTCATCGCCAACAACGCCCTGTACCCGCAGGGCACGGGCAGGCCGATGAACCTGGCCAATCTGCCGGGCTACACCATCGCCGGCAACGTCGGCACGGGCACGCCGTATCCCTCCCAGCCGGTCTCGGCGTTCGACCCCAGCGGCAACATCCTGACCGATTTCGGGGACGTCGCCAACAAGGACGTCTTTCCCATCCCCGGCTCGGCGCTGATCGCCGCCGGGAACGCCGGCTACGTCCTGGACACCGACTTCAACGGCGTGGACCGCGACGGCGTGGCCGACGTGGGGGCCTACGCCTACGACGCCGGCGGCAACCCCGGCTGGGCGATCGCGCCCGAGTTCAAGGACGTCTCCGTCACCGGACCGCTGGTGCGGATCTCCGCGCCGGACGACGTGGCGACCGAGGCGGGCCAGACCACGGCGACCTTCACCGTCAGCCGGGGCAGCCTGACCGCCGGCAACCTGACGGTCTACTACACCGTCGGCGGTACGGCCTCGGCGGGAGACTACGTCGAGACCCTCTCCGGGCAGGTGACGATTCCCGACGGGCAGAGCTCCGTGGACATCACCATCACGCCCGTCGACGACGTCGAGCCCGAGGGCGACGAGACTGTCGCCATCCTGCTGTCGACCGACCCGGCCTACCGGATCGCCGGGCCCAGCCAGGACGCCGTGACCATCGTCGACGACGACATTCCCACCGTAACCATTGCCGCCACCGACGCCAACGCGGCCGAGCAGGGCCAGGATCCCGGCACGTTCACCGTCACGCGCGACAAGACCGCCGGCGACCTGGTGGTCAACTATGCCGTCTCCGGCTCGGCCTCGGGCGCCGATTACGCGGAGACCCTTTCTGGGCAGGTGACCATCCCGGACGGACAGCCGACGGCCGATATCACGATCACGCCCGTCGACGACATGTTCTTCGAGGGCGACGAAACCGTCACGCTGACGCTGGCCGCCGGCACGCTGTACAACGTCGGCGCGCCCGACAGCGACACGGTCACGATCGCCGACAACGAGGACATCGGCACGGGCGTGCTGGTGGACTTCGAGACCCCCGGCGACGAGGCGGACTTCGTGAACCTGTACAACAACCCCGGCGTCTCCCGGGTGGCCGGCAACGGCGGGTTCGTGCTGGACCTGAACAAGAACAACGCCGTCGGGTCGGTAAAGTACAGCCCGTCGGGCGACTACACGCTCGACGCCGGCACGGTGGCCGCCGACGTGCACATGCGGTACTACTGGGACACCACCTGGGGCGACGCGGGCCCGTCGCACGCGCTGATCCTGAAGGAATGGACCGACTCGCAGGCCCAGCACGGCGGATACGTGGTGGTGCTCAAGCCCGGCAGCGGCAAGGTCGGCCTGTTCGTCGGCGCCAGCAACATCCCGGGCGCCGGCACGGAAAGCTGGGAGTTCTACGGCTCCGGAGCCGGCCACACGGACCGGCTGGCGGTTCCGGCCATGGCCACCTACACGCCCATCCAGGTCCCCGGCACGCACGACCTCGACTGGTGGTACCTGAGCGCCTCCATGTCGATCGTCAACGGCACGGACGTGCAGATTGACGTGACCGTGGTCGAGGCGGACCTGACCGAGCATCACCACACCTGGACGGACGCCGGCGCCGCCGCCGTGACGGGCGCCGGGCCGGTAGGCCTGTCCGTCCGCGGCGTGTGGAGCCTGACCGCCCAGTTCGACAACTTCACCGTCGTCCCCGAAGGCGCACAGGTCCCCACAGTGACCCTCTCCGCCACCGACGCCGCCGCGGCCGAGCAGGGCCAGGACACCGGCACCTTCACCGTCAGCCGGGGCGCCGAGACGAGCGGCGACCTGACCGTCTACTACACCGTGGGCGGGTCAGCCTCGGCCGGCGACTACGTGGAGGCGCTCTCCGGGCAAGTGACGATCCCCGACGGGCTGAGTTCCGCCGACATCACCATCACCCCCGTGGACGACAGCGAGGTCGAGGGCGACGAGACGGTCACGCTGACCCTCTCGGCCGACGCGGCCTACACCATCGGCTCGCCCGCGTCCGACACGGTCACCATCGCCGACAACGACGTGCCGACGGTGACCCTTTCGGCCACAGACGCCTCCGCCGCCGAGCAGGGCCAGGACCCCGGCACCTTCACCGTCAGCCGGGGCGCCGAGACGAGCGGCGACCTGACCGTCTACTACACCGTGGGCGGGTCGGCCTCGAGCGGGGATTACGTCGAGAGCCTCTCCGGGCA
Organism: Phycisphaerae bacterium; assembly: GCA_035686585.1. Classification (GTDB taxonomy): domain Bacteria; phylum Planctomycetota; class Phycisphaerae; order SM23-33; family SM23-33; genus DASRZG01. The sequence continues at coordinate 5,553 of DASRZG010000241.1, read as the reverse complement.
GGTGACGATCCCCGACGGGCAGAGCTACGCCGACATCCCCATCACCCCCGTCGACGACGGCGAGATCGAGAACGACGAGACCGTTATCCTGACCCTCTCGGCCGATCCCGCCTACACCATCGGCTCGCCGGCGTCCGACACGGTCACCATCGCCGACGATGACGTGCCCGAGGTGACGATCGCCGCCACGGACGCCGCCGCGGCCGAGGAGCAGCAGGATCCAGGCGAGTTCACCGTCACCCGCAACGGCACCGGGCTCCTCACGCAGGGCGATCTGGTGGTCCACTACACCGTGGGCGGGTCGGCCTCGGCGGGCGACTACGTCGAGACGCTCTCCGGGCAGGTGACCATCCCCGACGGGCAGGCGTCGGCGACGATCGCGATCACGCCGGTCGACGACGGCGACGTGGAGGGCGACGAGACGGTCGCGCTGACACTCTCCGCCGACGCGGCCTACACGATCGGCTCGCCGGCGTCCGACACGGTCACCATCGCCGACAACGACGCCGTGGCGACGGATGACGAAGCCGTCGGCGAGACACCCGTGGCCGGGACGGTCTCCGGGACTTACGTGGACACGCACGCCGGCGACGACGTGTACGAGTCGATCACCGAGGTGCTGTCCGGCACCAATCCGCCCAGCAAGCGGTACAGCTACCTGGAGCACCGGTGGACCTTCCAGGTCACCGGCGGCGACACCGTGACGTTCCACCTGCAGGCCCACCATACCCCCAGCAGCGACGGAGACGACTTCCTGTTCCAGTACTCCACCAACGGCACGGACTGGACGGACATGGTCACGGTCACCAAGACCGCCGACGACGACACGTATCAGACCTGCGCCCTGCCGGATTCCCTTAGCGGCACGGTGTACGTCCGGGTGATCGACACGGACCACACCAAGCGCAATCAGGACCTCGACACGGTCTTCATCGACGACATGTTCATCCGCTCCGCGTGAGCGGGTCGCCGGCAAGCCCCGGCGGTGCAAGAGCCTCCGTGGGCGGCGCGGGTGCCCCGGACGGGTCGCTGTCCGGGCTTTCCGGGGCGCGCGCCGCCAACGGCCGGGAGCAGCCTCCGCATGTCCCGGGCGGCGGAGACCTGCTCCGGCCGTTCTGCCGTTCCGAGCGGCTGGGGCCGCTATAATGGGGTAATGAGTGTCCTACAACTGGCTTGTGCATAGCTGATGTGCGCGGTTGCGATTGCGAGGGTGACGCGGAACGCGCAGAGCAGGTGAAGTAATGCGTTCAACGGAGGAGACGTCGGGGGACCGGGCCCGCAGGCCGCAGATGAAGTATATCCCCGCGATCGCCACCGCGGTCCTGGGGATACTGATTTCCCTGGGGGCCTGGCACTTCGTGGGGGACCTGGAGACGGGCCGCGTCCAGGCGGAGTTCGCCATCGCCGCCAACAACCGTTCCGCGCTGATCCGGCAGTCGCTGGAATCGGAGGTGAACCGGCTGGCGGCATTCCGAGACTTGTACGCGCGGTCCGGGCGGTTCGGGCGAGAAGATTTCGATGACTTCACCCGGACGCTGTTGGAGACCGAGCCCGCCATGCAGGCGATCAAGTGGGTCCCCCGGGTGCCGGGCGCCCAGCGGCAGGCGTATGAAGAGGCCACCCGGCGTGCGGGGATAGACGGGTTCGAATTCATCGTCATGGATGCCCAGGGGCAGCGGGTCCGCGCGCCGGAGGCGGATGAGTACTTCCCCGCGTACTACGTCGCGCCTCCGGAGGAGGTCCCCGCGGTGCTGGGTTTCGATCTGGCCTCGGCACCGGAGCGTCTGGGCGTCCTGCACCGTGCCCGCGACCAGGGGCGGATGGTGCTGACCTCCGGCCGCCGCATCGGCGAGGGGCCCGATACCCCCTACTCCGCCCTTGTGCACCTTCCCGTATTTGCGGACAACACGGTGCCGGAGACGGTCGAGGCCCGCCGCCAGAGACTTCTGGGGTTCGTGGTGGGAACGCTGCGGGTGCGGACCCTGGTGGAGAACGGCATCTCCAGCCTGTACCTCCCAGGTGTGGACGTCTACGTGTACGACTCGGCAGGCCCCGATGGCAGGCGACTGCTGTACCACCACGTGGGCCTGGCGGGCAAGGAGGCAGCCGGGATCAGGCCGGATCCGCTCGTATACAGGTTGCGGCCGCTGACGGAGACGTTCGAGGTGGGCGGGGACCGCTGGTGGGTGGTCAGCAAGGCCGTGCCGGGTTTCGTGGTGCTGCACAGGCGCCGGGCGCCCTACCCGACGTTGGTCCTGATCGGCGGGCTGGCGTTCACGGCCCTGGTGTCGGGGTATTTCCTCAACAACATCGCCAAGGCGCGGCAGACCGAGAAGCTGATCGCACAGCGCACGCGCGAGCTGCGCGAGGGCGAGCGGCAGCTCCGTCGCGACAGCGAGCGCCTGGAGGAGCTGGTTGCCGAGCGGACGAGGGAGCTGGCCGAGGCCAACGAGGGCCTCGCCCGGGAAGTGGGCGAGCGCCGGCGAACGGAGCAGACGCTGCGGGTCCGCGACCGCGCGATTTCCTGCGCGGACGACGCCGTCGCCATTGCCGAGCACCGCGGCCTGCACGACAACCCGCTGATCTACGCCAATCCCAGCTTCGAGCGGATCACCGGGTACACGGTCGCCGAGAGCGTGGGGCGCGACTGCCGGTTCCTTCAGGACGACGACCGCGACCAGCCGGACCTGGAAAACATTCGCGCCGCACTGCGCGAGGGCAGGAGCTGCCGGGCGCTGCTGCGCAACTACCGCAAGGACGGCACCATGTTCTGGAACGAGCTGAGCATCGCCCCGGTCCAGGACGAATCGGGCAAGGTGACCCACTACGTCGCCACCATGGCGGACGTCACCGAACAGATGCGGGCCGAGGAAGAGATCCGCGAGGCCAGGCGAAAGTACGAGGCCCTGGTGCAGAACATCCCCCAGGCCGTCTACTCCATCCAGGCGGGTCCGCCGCCGAAGGTGGCGTTCCTGTCGGAGCGCGTCAAGGAGCTGGCGGGCCTGGACCCGCCGTGGTTCTACGACAACCCGGACGGGTGGGTCGAGTGCGTCCATCCGGAAGACCGGGACCGGGTCCGGCACCTCAAGGACGAGGCGGCCCGGAAGGGCGAGGGCGCGGTCCTGGAATACCGGCTCGTCCACGCCCGGACGGGGGAAGTCCGCCACGTCCTCGATCACAGCACCGCGATCAAGGACGACGCCGGCAACGTGGTCCGGTTCGACGGCACGGTGACCGACATCACCCGGCAGCGAAAGGCGGAGGAGGACCGGCGCCAGTTGGAGGCGCAGGTCCAGCACGCGCAGAAGCTGGAGAGCCTCGGCGTGCTGGCCGGCGGGATCGCGCACGACTTCAACAACATGCTGGTGGCCATCCTGGGCAACGCCGACCTGGCCCTGATGGACATCGGGGAGTACTCCCCCGCGCGGCGAAGCGTCGAGGAGATCAAGCGTGCGTCCATCCGGGCGTCGGAGCTGACCAACCAGATGCTCGCCTACTCCGGGCGGGGGAGGTTCGTCGTCGAGCGCGTCGACCTCAACGAGCTCATCCGCGAGATGGGCCAACTGCTGAAGGTGTCCATCTCCAAGCAGGCGGAGCTGAAGTTCCAGTTGGCCGAGGCCCTGCCCGCGGTCGAGGCCGACCTCACCCAGATCCGCCAGGTGGTGCTGAACCTGATCACCAACGCCTCCGACGCCCTCAGCGAGACGGCGGGGACCATCACGGTCCGCACCCGGGCCATCGACGCCGACCGCCGGATGCTGTCGGAGACCTACCTCGGCGAGGGCCTGCCCGAGGGGCAATACGTGCTGATGGAGGTGATCGACACCGGCTGCGGCATGGACGAGCAGACCCTCGAACGGATCTTCGACCCGTTCTTCAGCACCAAGTTCACGGGGCGCGGATTGGGGCTGGCAGCGGTGCTGGGCATCGTCCGGGGCCACCGCGGCACGATCCGCGTCCGCAGCCGTCCGGGCAAGGGGACCGCCTTCAGCATCCTGCTGCCGAGCGCCGGGCCGCTGGAGCACGCCAAGCCGGCGCGCCAGACGCCGGTCGAGATTCCCTCGGCCGCCGGGCCGATCCTGGTCGTCGACGACGAGGAAGGCGTCCGCGACGTGGTGCGGGCCATGCTGACCCGCCAGGGCCTGGAGGTCCTGACCGCCGAGAACGGTCGCGAGGGCGTCCAGGTATTCTCGCGCGAGGCCGGCCGGATCGCCGCCGTCCTGCTGGATCTGACCATGCCGGTGATGGGCGGGCAGGAGGCCTGGGGCCGGATGCGGGCGATTCGCCCCAGCGTGCCGATCATCCTGTGCAGCGGCTACGACGAGCACGAGGCGACCCAGCGCTTCGCCGGGCAGGGCCTGGCGGGCTTCCTCCAGAAACCCTTCGAGCTCGAAGCCCTGCTGGCCAAGCTCGGCGCCGTCATGCAGAAGGCGTGAACCGCCGTGCCTGTTGGCGAGACCTGTGTGCTACCCTCAAGCTTGCCCCGTTGGGGGCGTTCTCTGCCTGGGGGTGCCGATCCCCCGATTCCCCCCTGCTCTCCCCCAGATCATGAACTCACCTCCATAAAGTGTTTACAAGACGCTCAAATGTAAACACACGCAAAACTCGCGTAACTCATTGCTATCTTGTGACCTATGTCACTTCTCATGCTGTTTCCGCCAATACCTTGTAAACAGGTGTACATTCTGTCCTACTTTTACGTGTTATCGCAGTAGGCAAGGCCCCCGGCCGCACGCGAACCTGGGTGGCACACTCAAACGGAGCGATCCGCGGGTCTCTTCGCGGGTCGCGGAGTTTGAGGGTGGAGCAGGGGGTTGGAGCTCCCCGACTCCCGCCCCGTCACGGCGTAGCCGCAGGCGAAGCCGGAAGCCTGTCGAAGGGCCTTGACGCCCGGTCCGGGCGCCGGTAACGTAAAGGCATCGGCCCAACGGTCCTTTCTACGGGGCAGCCGCATGCGGCAAGTCGGTGGGACATCTTGCCTACGGCCCGGCGCCCAGGCGCGTCGCCGGCAGCGCTCCGCCTATGACGCCTGGGGCCGGGTGTTGAACGTCGAGGACGGCAGCAGCCACACCATAGCCGAATACCGCCACGACGGCCTGGGACGTAGAATAAGCAAGAAGATCGAGAACTCCGGCGACTGGAACGGCTGTTACCATTACTTCCTGGACGGCAACCGCGTGATCGAGGAACGGGCCGAGATGGACGTGGGCGAGAAACGTGTCCGAATTCGGGTACCTCGTGGGGTATGTGGAGAGCGTTCGTTTGTGGCAAACGAATACGCGTCTCACGCGAGTACCTGGCACGATTGTTGCGGCCCCAAGAACGACGACAGGTCCAAGCACTTCCCCTCCACCGTGACAACGACATGGTATCCGAGGGAAGGACGAGCGAATGTGAGGTTTCCAGCTATGTTCGGGAGAAACGCGATTGGCGCGTGTGTGGCTCTTGTGTGCATTACCGGGTGCTCTTCCCAGCCAGGTGTCTCAGAGAGGGGCAAGCTTGTCGGGTCCTTATTGATCTTCGTGTTTGGAATGTAACAACTCATATTCCCAG
>DASRZG010000240.1:0-7774 GCA_035686585.1 Phycisphaerae bacterium | reverse complement strand
CGGAGATGGACTTGGCCTTGACGATCGGGTCGGTGACGGCGGGGGCGCCGTGGAGGATGAAACGCTGCTCGGGCGTCGGGCCTCCAATAGCCAGCAGGGACGGGCTGGGCTTGAGATAGCTGCGGGCAGACCCGACCAGGGCGACGACCATCGCCACGATGACGACGGCGGCGGCCGGCATCAGCGTCGCACGCGCCGCCCAGCGCGCCAGGCCGCGCAGGCGAAGCCGCCGGCGGTTGGCCTGCCAGAGCTGCCGGGTCAGCTCGTCGGGATCGCCCAGTGCGGCCGCGGCGCTGGCGGTTGCCTCCTCGGCGCTTTGGCCCGCCCGGCGGAACTCGGTGGCGGAGTCTTCCAGGTGGCAGCGGAGTTCCCGGGCGACGTCCATCCGCAGTTCCGGGTCGACCCCCAGCGGTTCGGTCAGCCGGTGGATGAGTGCGTCCCAGGCGTTCATCACGCGCCTCCCAGCAGGATCGCGCTGACGGCGGTGGAGAACTGCTCCCACTCCCGGGCCCGGCGCTTCCGCTCCGCTTTGCCCTTGCGGGTGACGGCGTAGTACTTCCGCTTCCGCCCCGGCGCCTCGTCGGCGGGCGCGTCGGCCCAGCGGGATGAGATCAGCCCGTCCCCCTCCAGCCGGTGCAGCGCCGGGTAGAGCGTCCCCTCCTTCCACTCCAGCCGGCCGTTGGTGCGGGCGTTGACCACCTTGACGATCTCGTACCCGTACATGGCCCGCTCCTCCAGCAGCGCCAGAACGATCGGCACAATGCTGCCCCGAATCAGGTCCTGCGAAAAGTCCATCGCGTTCTCCTTCCCGTCGCCGGGCCTCATGCCTCGATTGCCTAGGTATATGATACATCGGCTGGCGAGGTATGCAAGGAGAATTTCACATGAGGATGTCCCGCCTGTTCCGAGTCCCTTTTGAAGTACGGAGGTCGCGGATCGGCCGGCTCACGTCCCGAGCTGTTCCAGCTCCTTCCAGGCGTCGAGGCGGCGGGGAGCGGGGGTTTTCAGCAGGCCGGTGACGATGTGGAGGGTGTCCATGACGGCCTTGCGGCGGACCTCCAGGACGGCGGCGGGCTCGTCGAGTTCGCCCCCGAGCAGCCGGCCCAGGCGCATCATGGCGGGGACCGCCAGGCGGGCGCCGAGGCGGCGGGCCTGGTCGAGGTAGCCGTGGACCACCTCTTCGATCTCCGCCCGCAGCCTGGGCCTGCGCTGGCCCAGCGCGATCTTGCGGACGTGGTCGCCGGACAGGCCGAACTGCTCGCCGATCTGCTCGTAGGTGCGTTCGCCCATGGAGATCGCCAGCACCAGGGCGTGGTCGTCGTACTCCGTCGTCTTTCCTCGGGGCATTGCCTCAGCCTCCTTCGGGTCGGTCTTGTGCGGCTCGGCTTCCTGCGGGTCGGTCGGGTGCGGCCCTGTCGTCGGGTCTGCCATCGGCATGACCTCCACTGCACAGCGTTACGGGTTGGGTCGCCGGCCCGTACGGGCGGGCGGGCGAAGGCGCCTCTCTCCTCCCGTAGACAGACGTACTGACACATGGGCCGAGCTGAGGCGCAATGGCGCCGAGTCCCTCAGGGCCGACGGGGCACGCCGGAGGCGCAAGCCCTTGTCCAAGAAGGGCTAAGGAGGATGAAATTTTCTTGCGTCCGCGGAAAATTCCCCGGCCCCAGTCAGACTATATCAGACTATAACTCGGCGGGGCGCCGGGTGCGGTCCTGACTGCAACCGGGGAATCCGGGGACCACGGTCCGGTGAACTAAAGCCCACGCATCGCTATGCGTGGGCATTATCGCACTGAAACCTCGGCACGGCGCCGGGGTTGAATGGGTGTTCGATGGTGGGGCGCCGCGCGCCCGCGCCCGTGGTCACCGAAGGTGAGTGAGATGATCTCCGATTCGATCCTGCAGGAGCAACCGTCCGGCGGGGGCGACCGGCCCAACGTCCTGCTGCTGTTCTCCGACCAGCACAACGCCCGCATGGCGGGTTTCATGGGCGATGAGATCGTGCGGACGCCGAACCTGGACCGCCTGGCGGACGAGGGGGCGGTGTTCGAGACCGCCTACTGCAACTCGCCGCTGTGCTCGCCCAGCCGGCAGTCGTTCATGGCGGGGCTTCACTGCCACAAGATCGACATGTGGAACAACACCGCCGCCATGCCGCCGGACACGGTCACCTGGGCGCACATGCTCTCTCTGGCGGGGTACGAGACGTCGCTGTTCGGCAAGATGCACTTCAACGGGTACGAGAAGATGTACGGCTTCGACCGCCGGCCCGTGCTGGAGGGCAGCAACGACGGGGAGAGCTTCTACTCCTGGGGCCTGCGGACCAGCCACGAGTGGACCGCCCCCCTGCCCTACACCGGCCAGGGCGACATCAGCCAGGCGGTCCTGCACGCCGGGGCGGACACGCCGCAGCGGTGCGCGATCTTCCAGAAGGACCTGGAGGTCCGCGACGGCGTCCTGGCGGACCTGCGGGCCAAGGCCGCCGACGGCTTCGACCGGCCCTGGGCGATCTGCGCCGGGTTCGTCCTGCCCCACCCGCCGTACAAGGCGCGGGCGGACATCCTGGAAACCTACCGCGGCACCGGCGACGTGCCGTTCAACGTGGAGGGGGCCGGGCGCGACACCTGCGACCGGTACGTCCAGATGTACCACGGCGACGTGATGAAGCTGCCCCCCGACGTCCACGCCCGGGCGCGCGAGGCCTACTTCGCCCTGGTCACCGAGATCGACGAGCACTGCGGGATGATCCTGGACTGCCTGGCCGAGACGGGTCTGGCCGAGGATACGGTGGTGGTGTACTTCTCCGACCACGGCGAGACGGCCGGGGAGCACGGGACGTGGGGCAAGGTGACGCTGCTGGAGGCCTCGGTGCGGGTGCCGCTGGTGATCCGCTGGCCGGGGCGGGTGCCCGGCGGGCGGCGGGTGGCGGCGCCGGTGTCGCTGGTGGACCTGTACCCGACCTTCCTGGACATCGCCGGCATCGCCATGCCCGCCCCGCTGACGCTGGACGGGCACTCGCTGGTGCCGCTGCTGGACGGGGACGACGACGGCTTCGAGGGCGGGGAGGTCTTCTGCGAGTTCGAGGGCGAGGGCTGGAACCACCCGCGGGCGTTCCTGCGGTCCGGGCGGTACAAGTACGTCTACAACCACACGGCCGAGTCGCGCCTATACGACCTGGAGGCCGACCCGTACGAGATGACCGACCTGTCCGGCGACCCCGCCCACGCCAAGGCCGAAGCCGCCCTGCGCCGCAAGCTCCTGGCCCAGTGGGACCCCGCCGACATCGAACGCCGCGTGCTCGCCGCCCAGGCCCGGCGCAAGATCGCCCGCTGCAAGAACGTCTGCCAGGACCTGGGGTGGTGAGCGGGCCCTGAGACCGGAGTACCGGATTGCCGGTCAGTACGTCCCGATCTCCAACCCCAGGTCCACGAAGTACCGGTAGGTCTCGTAGTCCACCTGGTTGGGGATGGAGTGGTCGCTGTGGAGGCAGTAGCCTCCGCCGGCCATGGCGGCGGGGAGCTTGGTCTCCAACTCGGCGCGGATGGCGTCGCGGTCGTTGGCGACCAGGGGGCGCACGTCCACCCCGCCCATGAAGGCGATGTGCTCGCCGTAGTCTCTCTTGAGCTGGAGCAGGTCCATGCCGGCCTTGACCTCGATGGCCTGGAGGCAGTCCATGCCGGCCTCGATCAGCCCCGGCACCAGCGGCTCGACATACCCGCAGGAGTGCACGATCACCGGCAGGTTCCGCGAATGGGCGTACTCGAAGGTTCGCTTGTGGGCGGGCCAGACGAGCTCCTTGTACATCGCCGGCGACAGGAAGGGCTTGCCCTTAAAGCCCATGTCCTCGTAGAACCAGATGCCGTCGGGCTCGCCGGCCTCGGCGAACTCGATCTCCATCAGGTTCACGAGCTGCTCGGCGTAGGTGTCGCACATGTCCTTGACCCAGGCGGGGTCGTCGATCATGCCGATCAACATGTTCTCGTGCCCGCAGACGGGATGCATGCACTCGAAGACGTTCAGCCCCGCCCACGCCAGGAACAGCCCGCGCTCGGCACAGTCCTGTCGGGCGGCGCGGTAGGCGTCCAGGTTCATCCGCTTGCGGTAGCCGGCGGGGTCGGTCAGGTGCGGCTTGATGTGCTCGGCCCAGCCCGCGCGGTCCTTGACCAGGAAGTCCACGTGCTCGGGCGTGCCGCTCTTGCCCTTCCACCAGCGGAGGACCGCGCCGTTGGGGTTGCGGACGAGCTTGGTCTCGTCGGTCTCCTCGACGATCTCCTCCTTGTAGTCCAGCCAGGCGGCGAGGGTGAACCCGCCCGACCGGCGTATGTCCAGGCCGAAGTGATCCTCGAGGCTGTCCTCTTCCGCCAGGTGCCCGTCGGCCACCCACCGGGCCTTCGTGTCACCCCAGAAGCTCTCGCACAGCCCGATCCGATCCACCGGCTCCCGGCGGAGGATCCGGCCAATCCGCTCCCTGCTGGTCAGTTCAATCATCAGACGCTCCATGTTGCCGGCCCCGAAGGCCGTTGAGATGCAGGCGGCGGCTGGGGCGGGCCTGCCGGTCACTTCCACTACTGCGGGTAGGCCTCGTAGTTGACGTTCCGCAGGTCGCAGACCTCGTCCAGCTCGCCCGGGTGCGATCCAGACGTTCATGGCGTCTCCCGCCCGGGGTGCGCCGGCCAGGGCGGCCGGGACGCAGGCCAGGATCAGATACACGTGCCGCATGACGGGCTCTCCTTGGTGGCTTTTCGGACCCACGGCGATGGGCCGCGGAGGCGCAGAGACCGCAGAGAGCAAGCAGATGTGTGGGAGCAGCAGCGATGTCGCCGGCTGTCTGCCATTCCAGTTCGCCTCCGCGTCCTCTGCGTCTCCGCGGCGGATCCTCTTGCTTCCAGGTAACCAAACCCCGTCCCGGGCCCGTCGGGCCGCAGACCGGGCGACCAACCTCGGCTTGATTCCCCGGCCCGCCCGATGTAGCGTGGAGCCATCGGCCCGATGGTTGCTGGGACCTCGCACGTGCCACGGGCCAAAGGGGTACACGCGTGCGGGAAGCCGGCGGGACAACGTCATGCACAAGGCTTGCGGGGATTGGCGCCCACAGCAGCGGCCTGCCCATCTCCCCCTGCCGCTGAGGAAGGAGATGGAAATGTTCGGCACGAGGACCCGCCTGGTCATATGGGGCATGGCCGTGGTGTTACTGGCCGTAGAAACGAGATCGCAAGACGGGCCTCCCCCGGGCCTTCCGCCTGGTTATTCCACGCCCCCACGGATAACCAGTGCGCAGGAATTGTGGGATAACGCTCACTCGCTGAGACTCCTGAACCCTCCCCCCCCTCCGCCTACAGCTCCTCCGCCGAGCAATGCGGCCTATTGGTGGTTCACGACATTTCTTGGCAGCAAGGACCCGGAGATAAGGGATGCCGCTGCCGAGATTGTGGCGAAATCCAAACGTGCGTTTGGTGTGGGGGAAGTGTTGCAGTACCTGGGGCCCGAGAACCCGCCCAACGTCCGAATGGCGGCTCTTAGATGGACGATTGGGGGATGGCACTTCAGCAAAGATCACGTGATGGAGGTTTGGTGGGACCCCAACGATCGCGAACAGAAGGAACAGCGCGATCGTGAACTGAAGGCCGCGGGAGAAGCCTTCAACGAGTTGTTCAAGGCGGATGTAACCCCGCCATTTGCTGCCGAGGTCCTTTTGGCCATGGGGGGCGAGCAATTCCCGATTGCCAAATCACTACAGCCCCTGGTCGCTCGACGGCTGTTGGCAGTGCATTCGGGCTGTATGGCGCGTTCCGGCAATGTAGAGGGACCCATGTGTGCAGCACTCCGGGGCATGGATCCAACGATTGTCGCCCGGGAAGCGGCCGCCTGGTACAGGATCGAGCCGAGTGCAAGGATGCGAAGAGACATGCTGACGTTCATAAGGTTCGAGGATATGAAGGCCTTGAAGCCTCTGTACGAGGTGGGGACGAAGGACTGGGACACGGACAATGCGAATCTGGCCAAGGAGCAACTGGAGCTTCTGCGCTCTACCCGCGGCCCCGCCGGTCGGGACAGCGGCGCGTCCCCCCGCTTCCCTGGGGCGGGAATGTATGGGCCCATGCCGCCGCCGCTCCCGAGGACGCCAACGCCTTCCCCGGAAGCAGGAACAAAGCCAAGCCGATCATCGTCCGTCCAATGGGGACAGCGCAGTAAGAGGGGAACGGAGCGCTCCTTGACAGATGCCGCGCGCACACCGGTATTCGTGGAGCAACCGGGCGCCATCGGACCCGCCGGGCGGGATGATCCCCGGTAGACACTTCGCTCGGAATTCGGGCGGGTCGCAACCGATCCCGTTCGACCGGGGCGTCTGTTGGCACTGCTACGGACCACGTAGCAGTGGCACCCCACCCTGGACCTCAGACACTAGACCCGGACATGGCTGCCACGGTTGCGTTGTTCGCAACCGTGCCGTTGGATCCGCCGGGCGGGATGATCCCCGGTTGACACTCCGCTACGAATGCGGGCGGGTCGCAACCGATCCCGTTCGCCCGGGGCGTTTGTTGGCACTGCTACGGACCACGTAGCAGCGGCACCCCACCTTGGACCTCAGACACTAGACCCGGACATGGGTGCCACGGTTGCGTTGTTCGCAACCGTGCCATTGGGTCCACCGGGCGGGATGATCCCCGGTCGACACTCCGCTCCGAATGCGGGCGGGTCGCAACCGATCCCGTTCGCCCGGGGCGTCTGCTGGCACTGCCACGGACCACGTAAAGGCCGCGTGCTCCTCGGGCGCCCCCGGCCTGAGGACCGACAGCGACATCTCGCCCAGGCAGCGTTTCAGCAGCTCTTGGCTCATGGGACCTCCCTGGCGGACCCGGAAAACCCTACGGCCACGGGCCGCCGTCACGGTGAATATCGCGGAAGATCACGCCTGGCGGAATGAACTTCTCCCCACCGGCCGGTGTCCTTGTGGTGGAATCGCATGGTGAGGGTGGAATCCGATGAGATCCTGATGCGGCGGGTCCGAGACGGGGACGCGGCCGCCTTCGACGCCCTTTTGGCCCGCCACGCCGAGCCCGTCCGGCGGCGGCTTGCCGCGATCGTCCGCGACGATCACTGGGCCGACGACCTGCTGCAGGAAGCGTTCCTGCGGCTGTGGCAGCGGGCCGGCCAGTGGTCGGGTTCCGGCTCCGTCTCCGGCTGGCTGCGACGGATCGCGACCAACCTGGCGCTGAACCACCTGCGAAGCCAGCGCCGCCGCCCGCAGCGGCCCCTGCCGGGCCGGGCCGACGCCGAGGCCGGCGAGGCGGACTGGCTGGAAGACCAATCCGCCTTCGACCCCGCCGACCTGCTGGAGCAGGCGGAGATGCTCGAACGGTTCCGCCGGTCCGTCGACGAGCTGCCCCAGGCCAAGCGGGAGGTGCTCCGGCTGGTGCACGAAGAGGAGATGGACATCGCGGCCGCCGCCGCGGAGCTGGGCATCCCCGAAGGCACCGTCAAGAGCCGCCTGCACTACTCGATCAAACGCATCGCCCGGGAGCTGGGCGAGACCGAATAGCCGGTTGCGGTCACAAACCGACACGGGAGACAGACCCATGACACAGACCATTCGCGCACCGTGGCACAGGGAGTCCTACGACCGGTTCCTCCGTGAGCGCCTGCCGCAACTGCTGGCGGAGCGCGTGCCGCTGGTGGACTACACCGCCGAACGGGCGGGCGAGTATTCCTGCGACGTCCGCGTGACCGTCGGGACGGAAAAGCCCGCCGCCCTAACCTTCGACATCCCCGCCTGC
>DASRZG010000239.1:0-9771 GCA_035686585.1 Phycisphaerae bacterium | reverse complement strand
TACGGGTCCACCTCCGCGCAATTGGCATGCACAGCCAAAAACGCTCGCCCCTCGCCCGTCGAAAGCGGCACGAAGCGGAACTGGCGCACGGGAGAGCCCAGGTCCAGCTCCAGAACCGGCGAAAGGTCAACGGCCATCGTGACACTCCTTTGAACGAAAGGCCCGGGTCGAATGCGAGACAGTATAGCGGCTCCGGCGGACGAACACGCCCCACTCGTTTAGCCGCGACCCGAAGGGAAGCGCGTCGCTTGCCGGACACTGTGCCTGCCCATGCGCCTGACCACCCCGTTCGGGTCGCGCCTGGATGCCCCGCGGGGAGAGTGCGGGTGCATACCGAGGCACAGTGTGCGGGAAGCGACGCGCTCCCCTTCGGGTCGCGGCTAAACGGGTATCAACGCCAACCGGGCGGTCCGATTGACGCGGAAGCGCGACGGCGATATCCTCCCGGCGTCCCAACCGAAAGGAAACGCCCATGTCACTGCAAGAGCTGTTCCGCGCCGCCCAGCCCGTCGTGCCGGTCCGTGGGGTCCACCTGGACATGAAGGGCACGCCTCCGACGCCCGACCGGCTGATCGACCTGCTGGGGCTGTTCGCCTCGCTGCGGTACAACGCCGTGCTGGTGGAGTGGGAGGACACCTTTCCCTGGACGGTCGACGAGCGGTTCCGCTGCGAGACGGCCTATTCCGCCGCGGACGTGGCCCGTTTCCACGCCGAGGCCGCCCGCCAGGGGCTGGAAGTGATCCCGCTGGTCCAGTGCCTCGGGCACATGGAAACCCCGCTGGCCGTTCCGGGCTACGAGCGCCTCCGCGAGGTGGCCCACAAGGCCGATGTGCTCAACCCGCTGGCGGACGGGGCGCGGGAACTGGTCACGGCAATGGTCGAGGACGTCCTGGCGGCCTCGCCCGGGCTGAAGCACTTCCACCTCGGCGGCGACGAGGCCTGGTCGTTCGGCACCCATCCGGACACCAAGGCGTACGTCGAGGCCCACGGCAAGGGGGCCTTGTACATGCACTTCGTCGAGCCGATCCTGGACGTGCTCATCGCCCGCGGCGTCCGGCCCATCCTGTGGCACGACATGATGCAGCAGTGGGACGCCGAGTCGCTCCAGCGCCTGGCCGCAAAGGCCGACCTGTGCGTGTGGGGCTATCGCGGGCACCCCGACAGCACGCAGGGCCACCACTCCAGCAAGGTCATGCAGCGGTTCGCCGACCACGGCGTGCCGATGTGGGGGGCGTGTGCCTACAAGGGCGCCAGCGGGCACAACGCTGACCTGACCGACCACGACATCCACACCCTCAACGCCGTCGGCTGGGCGGAGGTGACGGGCCGGTTCGGCCTCAAGGGCGTCTTCGCCACCGCCTGGAGCCGATACAGCACCCACAACGTCTGCTGCGAGACGATCGAGGCGTCGCTGGACTCGCTGGTCAACGTGGCCGTGATCCTCCACGACGGCAAGACGCCGGACGGCGGGGTCGAAGCCTGCGTCGAGGGCCTCACCGACGTGGGGGAGAAGGGGCGGTTCGACGCCTCCCACGCGGCCATGAAGCAACTGGCGGACGCTCGCAACGGGGGGTGGTTTACGGCCCGGACGCTCCGCGAGCTGGTGGTGATGGCCACCCAGGACGCCCGCCGGCGGACCGGCGGGGGGATGGTCGCGTCGCTTCAGCGGCTCGCCAACCACGTCGCCGCCGCCGACCAGGCCGCCTCCGCCGCCCGCAAGACGTGGGCCGGGCTGATCGAGCCGATCTGGGTCGAGCGATATCTCACCGAGCGCATCGAGCCGCTGCGGGAGGAACTGGCGCAACTGACGGTGCGGGTGCGGGAATTGGATCCGGTGGGGTATGCGGCGCTGTTTGGGGAGGGGTGAGATAGGGGTCCCGCCTCCGGCCGGCGGGGGCCTCCGCGAAACCGCAAGCGGGGCGGCGGATCAGGTGGTTGATTCGCGTGCGCGTTGGATCAGGTCGATGAGGGTGGTCATCTTGTCGACGGGGGGCGCGAGCGCCTGGCGGATCTGCTCGTCGGTGAAGTGTTCGCCGAGAAAAGCCCGCACGTCGAACGTCTCGAACCAGCAGTCGAGGATCTTCCGGCAGGGCAGCTGCTTCGCGGGCGCGCGGCAATAGGCGAAGGTCAGGTCATGTCCCAGCATCGGGCACCGCCGCCGCCGATGATCGTTACTCTCGATCCCGTCGCTCATCGTCCGTTCACCCAACAAAGCGGGCGTCCCTCCGCCCTCAAAGGAACGCCCGCATTGTATCAAAGCCGCTGCCGCTGCTTCTTCTATCCGTGCAATCCATCTTCTTCTGCCGTTGTTTCTTCTTCCATTCGTGCAATTCGCCAGCTTCTTCCGTTGCTTCTTCTTCTATTCGTGCAATCCGTGTAATTCGTGGACTCCCGCTGTTTCTTCTTCTACATCCGTGCAATCCGTGGACTGCTGTTTCTTCTTCTTCTTCCGCCTTCGTGCAATTCGTGTAATTCGTGGACTGGAATCCGTGGACTACCACTTGCCGCTCTTCCGCGCCGCCGCCGGCGGCAGTCCCTTGATGGACGCGAGGGACTTGGCCAGGTCTTCTTCCGGCAGGGCGTAGTCGGTCAGTTTGCCTTGGAAGTAGGCGTCGTAGCCGGTCAGGTCCATCAGGCCGTGGCCGGACCAGTTCATCAGGATGACCTTTTCCTTGCCCTCTTCCTTGGCCTTGAGGGCCTCGTCGATGGTAGCGGCGATGGCGTGGGAGGTTTCCGGGGCCGAGATGAACCCTTCGGTCCTGGCCCAGGTCACCGCGGCCTCGTAGCACTTGAGCTGGTGGTACGCCCGGGGGGCCAGCAGCCCCTCGACGATCGCCTGGCTGACCAGCGGGGCCATGCCGTGGTAGCGCAGTCCGCCGGCGTGGATGGGCGGGGGCACGAAGGAGTGTCCCAGCGAGTACATCGGCAGCAGGGGGGTCATCTCGGCCGTATCGCCGTGGTCGTAGGCGAAGGGGGCCCGCGTCATGGTCGGGCACGACGCTGGCTCGACGGGGATGATGTCGATCTTCCGCCCGGCGATCTTGTCGGCCACGAACGGGAACGCCAGCCCCGCGAAGTTGGACCCGCCGCCGCAGCAGCCGATGACCACGTCCACCTTCTTCTCGCCGGCCTTGGCGAGCTGCTTCTTGGCCTCCTGGCCGATGATCGTCTGGTGGAGCAGCACGTGGTTGAGCACGCTGCCGAGGCTGTAGCGGGTCTTGCCGGTGGGGTCGGTGACGGCGGCCTCGATCGCCTCCGAGATGGCGATGCCCAGCGAGCCCGGCGTGTCGGGCATCTTGGCCAGGATCGCCCTGCCGGCGTTAGTCTCCTCGGAGGGGCTGGGGACGCAGTTGGCGCCCCAGGTGGCCATCATCAGCTTGCGGAAGGGTTTCTGGTCGAAGGAGATGCGGACCATGAACACCTTGCACTCCAGGCCAATCAGGCTGCACGCGAAGGCCAAGGCGCTGCCCCACTGGCCGGCGCCGGTCTCGGTGGTCAGGCGTTCGATCCCGAACTGCTTGTTGTACCAGGCCTGGGGGATGGCAGTGTTGGGCTTGTGGCTGCCCGGGGGGGAGACGCCCTCGTTCTTGTAGTAGATCCTCGCCGGCGTGCCGAGGGCCTCTTCCAGGCGCTTCGCCCGGTACAGCGGGCTGGGCCGCCACAGGTACAGCAGTTCGAGGACCTCCTCGGGGATGTCGATCCAGCGTTTGCTGCTGACCTCCTGTTCGATGAGGTTCATGGGGAACACCGGTGCGAGCATCTCGGGCTTGACGGGGTTGCCGTCCGGCCCCAGCGGCGGCAGCATCGGCGTCGGCAGATCGGCCGCCAGGTTGTACCACTGACGCGGAATGTCCTTCTCATCCAGCAGGGTTTTGGTCCGACTCATGGGTCTCTCCAATCAAACGAGGGGCTACGCATCACGCAGTTTATTACGAAAACGAGCCTTATACATATCACACACCCCCTCCTTCCGGCAACCCAAAACCGCACCGTGCGTGACGGGGTGGCGCGGGCGGAGCAGGTCGGTGGCGGAGCTCCAGGAGGGTGCCGATCTGCTTGTCGGGGCGGTGCTCGGGGTGCTGCCGGGGGCGGGGTGAGGCGTGGCGGCGGGCATAACGGCTTCTCAAAAGGGGGCTTGCGCCAGGAATTGGCCGCCGCGCGGACGAGGGCCGGACCGCCGTCTGCAAGCCCTTCGCGGCGCCCCGGGCACATTGGGACGTCAGATTGGGCAACAAAGCATTTTGTCGTATTGCGGTTCCATGATATACTCAGGCACTTCATGCGGCGGGGGGAGGTGGTGCGCCTCGATCCGTAAGGTGAGCTTGGCGCCCATCCGGGCCGCATACAAGATGTCCGCATGTCCGCACGTCTGCACATCGAGAAAAGGAGAGCCGCCATGGGTTGGCAATTCGTGGGTGGGGAAGACCGTTGCGCTCATTTCGAGCCGCTTGAGCCTCGACTGCTTCTGGACACGGTGGTCGACAGCTTCCCGTACTCGCTGGGGCAGATGGAGTTTATCGACCCCTTGGGCACATCGGAGATGGTGGACCTGGTAGGCCCGAGCTCGTGGGAGACCACCTTTGTGGGCGCCCCCGGCGGCGCCTCCGACCCCGACGGCGACGGGCTGGACCAGGTCCCCACGGAGATCGTCTCGCTGAACCTGGCCGGCGCCAGCTCGCTGGGGCCGGTGGTGGTGTCGACGCAGCCGGCCCGCCCCTCCGTGGGCGAGATGGAGGAGATCGTCAACTACATGTGGGGTGTGCTGGATGTCCCCCCGTACGGCCTGGGCATGGTGGAGAGCTTCTTCGACGTCCTCTTCCAGGTGGAGGTCGGCGGGATGATGGTGTTCGGCGTGGCGCCGCTGCACCTGGAGGCGTTGCTGTCGGAGCTGCCGCCGGAGGCCGGGACCGCATTTGTGAGCGTCCTGCCCGCCCCGGTGGAACTGTTGGACCAGACCGGGCAGCCGACGGGCTATTTCGTCGCCGGCATGACGTACGTGCCGAATCCCCAGTCCGACTCGGACTTCGGTGACGCGCCGCTTCCCTACCCGACCCTCTCGGCCGACAACGGGGCCAGCCACACCTCCACCGGGCAGTTCCTGCTCGGCGCGCAGGTGGACCGGGAGTTCGACGGCCTGCCCGACCCCTACGCCGAGGGCGACGACCTGGCCGGCGTGGACGACGAGGACGGGGTGGACTTCTGGTACGTCTCCATCGGCGAGGTGGGCTACGTGGACGTGGAGGTGGTGGTCCCGGCCGGGGCGGTCGGGTACGTGGATTCGTGGATCGACTTCAACACCGACGGCGACTGGGACGACGCGGGCGAGCACGTGGTGGTCGCCCAGGCGGTGGGCACGGGGCTGCACACCTTCAACTTCGCGGTTCCGCCCGACGCGGCCGGCGGCGACACGTTCGCCCGCACGCGGCTTGGGTTGGACCCGGCCGGGCTGCCTCCGACGGGTCCGGGCGGCGATGGCGAGGTGGAGGACCAGCGGATCACCGTGTACGACCCGTCGGCGCCGGTGCCCAAGTGGGAGCAGTACCCCGAGCCGGACGACAGCGGCGCGGTCCTGTACGGCTGGAACGAGCTGAGCTGGGACGGGGGGCAGCAGATCGCCGCGGACGACTGGGTGTGCACGGACGACTCGCTGGTCACCGGCATCGGGTGGTGGGGGTCGTTCATCGGGTGGACGGAGCCCGTTCCTCCGTCGGACATGCCGGGCATGTTCCACATCGCCGTCTGGACGGACGTTCCCGCCGGCGCGGACGCACCGCACTCCCATCCCGGCATGGTGATCCAGGACTGGTACATCCGCAATTATCAGGTGGACTGGTGGGGGTGGGACTACGACCCGCGGATCGGGACGTTCGACGCGGCGTTCCACTTCGAGGCGGCGCTGCCCGAGCCGTTCCGGCAGTTCACCGATCAGGGCATCTACTGGGTCAGCATCGCCGCCGTGTACGACGGCCCCGCGGGCGCCGAGTATCCCTGGGGCTGGAAGACGGTGCGGCGCGACCCGGAATCCCCCGCCCCGGACGCGGCCGTGGTGATCACCGAGCCGACCGACCCGGTGCTGGAGATGGTGTACATGGACGGCTTCCCGATCGAGACGGTCGATCTCGACGGCAACGTGCAGCAGTGGGACCTGGCGTTCGAGCTGTACACCGTGAAGATGGTGCCGCAGATCAAGTGGGGCCAGGACCCCGACCCGCAGCTTTCGGGCCGGCACACGCACGACTGGGACGACGGCACCGGCCCACAGTGGATCACCCGCGCCGACGACTGGCTGTGCGAGGGCGGGCTGGTGACCGACCTGCACTGGTTCGGCAACTACGAGACGGACGCGAGCGGCCTGGAGCTTCGCGGCAGCGGGGTCGAGCACTTCTACCTCAGCATCCACGAGGACCTTCGCGGCCTGCCGGGCCCGGAGATCTGGGGCATGCCGGTCCCGATGTTCCTGCTTACCGAGGCGCCCACCGGCCTGGTCAACGGCGAAGGCAGCGCCATCTACTCGTATGACTACATCCTCGATCGGCCCTTCGACCAGGAGCAGGACAAGGTCTACTGGCTGGACATCACCGCGTACTCGTGGGATCCGCTGGATCCCGCCATGTGGCGGTGGCAGGAGTCGGCCCGGCCTCACACGATGCTCTCGCCGTCGGCCGAGCGGTACATGCAGGACCCGTGGACGAGCGTCGAAAGCGACATGGCCTTCTGGGTGACCTCCGGCGGGCAGGTGCAGCCGGGAACGAAGTGGTCGCAATGGCCCGAGGCGGCGACGCCGGACGACGTGGCCGTCTACAGCGGCTGGGACGAGCTTTCGGTATACGGAGTGCAGCAGATCGTCGCTGACGACTGGGTGTGCGCCACAACGGATCCGGTCTCGGCGATCACGTGGTGGGGATCGTTCCAGGGGTGGGACGTCCCATATGACCCGGCGAACCTGCCGGTCGGCTTCCACGTGGGCGTCTGGACGGACGTGCCGGTCGGGCAGGAGACGTTCAGCCATCCCGAGAAGATGGTCTGGGAGACGTTCGTCTGGGACTACCAGATGGCCTTCGACGGGTGGGAGCTGGACCCGCGCGATCCGTTGGCCGCGCCCGAGGCGGCCTTCCGGTTCTTCGCCGAGCTGGACGAGCCGTTCGAGCAGCCCGGCGACCTGGCGGTCTACTGGGTGAGCATCTCGGCTGTGTACGACGCGCCCACCGGCATCGCCTATCCGTGGGGATGGCTCACCCGGTCGCGGGACCCGCAAAGCCCCGCGCCCGACGATGCCGTGCGCGTGTTCGATCCGACCGCCCCGAAGCTCGGGGCCCTGTACCGGTCGGGCGAGCCGCTGGAGTGGGCGGGCGTCTCCTACGACACGGCCTTTGTGCTGTGGGCGGCCGGGGAGCCCGCGCCGGACCTGGACTGGGGCGACGCGCCCAGGCAGTATCCGACGCTGGAGACCGCCAACGGCGCCCGTCACGTCATCGCCGGCCCGTGGCTGGGCGACGCCGCCAACTGGCCCGACGCCGAAGCCGACGGCCAGCCCGACCCGCAGGCGCTGGGCGACGACCTGACCGACTACCCCGACGAGAGCGGCGTGGTCATCCCCGCGGCGATGGTGCTCGGTGCGAGCGAGACCCTCACCCTCGAGGTCAACAGCCTCAGCGGCGCCGGCGGGTACCTGACCGCCTGGATCGACTGGGACGCCAACGGCAGTTGGGAGGCGGCTGAGCAGATCTACTCCGGCCCGCTTACCGACGGCCCGCACGCCCTGACGGTCACCGTGCCGACCACGGCGGCGGTCGGGCAGACCTTCGCCCGCTTCCGGATCACCTCCGTCGGGCCGCTGGGGCCCGAAGGCTACGCCCCGGACGGGGAGGTCGAGGACCACGAGGTGATCCTCGTCGAGCCGCCGGTCGAGCTGGACTGGGGCGATGCGCCCAGGCAGTATCCGACGCTGGCGGCGGCCAACGGCGCCAATCACGTCATCGCCGGCCCGTGGCTGGGCGACGCGAAGGACAACCCCGACTCCGACCCGGACGGCCAACCCGACCTCAATGCCATGGGCGACGACCTGGATATCGCCACCCCGTCGATGGTCAACGACGACGAGGACGGCGTGGTCGCGGGGACCCTGGTCGCCGGGCAGCCCGGGACGGTGTACGTCGAGGTCAATAACCCCGACGGCGCCGACGCGGTGGTCGAGGTCTGGATCGACTGGGCTAACGACGGCAGTTGGATGGAGCCGGGCGACCTGGTCTTCGCCGGCCCGCTGAGCCTGGGGCCCCATTCGCTCCCCGTCAACGTGCCCGCCGGGGCGGTCGGCCCGAGGTATCTGCGGGCCCGGATCAGCCTCAACGGCACCGGCTCACCCGAAGGGGCCGCCCCCGACGGGGAGGTCGAGGACCACCTGATCGTCATCGAGGAGCCCGCCCCCGAGCTGGACTGGGGCGATGCGCCCTATCCGTACCCGACTCTCGCTGTCCAGACCGGCGCCAATCACGTGATCGCGGGCCCGTGGATGGGCGACGCGACCGACCAGCCCGACCCGGAAGTGAACGGCCAGCCCGACCCGGCCGCGATGGGCGACGACCTCGACATCGACGGCACAATGCCCGCCAACGACGACGAGGACGGCGTGACGGTCCCGATCATGACCGTCGGGCAGCCCGCCACGATCCTGGTGGAGGTCAACGGCGCTCCTGCCGGGACCCCCAGCGCGTACCTGGAGGTGTGGGTCGACTGGGACGGCGACGGCAGTTGGTCGCAGGCAGGCGACCTGGTCTACGCCGCCGCGGTCAACGATGGCATCGTCTCCGTGCCGGTGAACGTCCCGCCGACGGCCGTCGTGGCGCAGACCTTCCTGCGGGCGCGGATCAGCTCCCAGGGCACCGGTTCGCCCACCGGTCCTGCGCCGGACGGGGAGGTCGAGGACCACGTGGTGACCATCGAGCCGCCCGCCCCGCAGATCAAGTGGGAGCAGTTGCCCGCCCCCGCCTACCCGGACAACGTCTACTACGGCTGGAACGAGCTGTCCGTCTACGGCATGGAGCAGATCGCGGCCGACGACTGGTTCTGCACGTCGGCCCTGCCCGTTACCGACATCATCTGGTGGGGCTCGTTCCTGGGCTGGACCGACGCCCATGCCGCCCCGCCCATGCCCGCCACGTTCCACCTGGCGATCTGGACGGACATCCCCGCCGACGCCAACAACGACTTCAGCCATCCCGGCGACGTCATCTGGGAGAACTGGGCGGCCAACGTGGTCGCGGACTTCGCCGGGTGGGACTTCGACCCGATCAGCAAGACCTACGAGGCGATGTACGTGTTCTCGGTCTCGCTGCCGAGGACCCAGTGGTTCTACCAGAATCCCGACACCGACGGCATCTACTGGCTGAGCATCGCCGCCGAGGACATCGCCGGCGGGGCCTATCATCCCTTCGGCTGGAAGACCCGCCGGCGGGACCCGAACTCCCTGGCGCCGGACGCGGCCGTTCGGGTATTCGATCCGACGGCCCCGGCGATGGGAGCGGCCTGGGCCGCCGGCGAGCCGATCACCTGGCCGGCCGACGACCAGTGGGACCTGGCCTTCGAGCTGCAAACCAACGTCTCCGGCGATCCGGTCAAGGTGGTCCAACTCCCCGACCTGGAGACGGGGATGGACGTGCTGGACGGGCCCATCGCGCCCCCCGAGGCGAACGAGTACGAGAAGTACCTGGCCGATGACTTCCTGTGCATCCGGTCCGGGCCGATCACCGAGATCACCTTCTGGGGCTCCTATCT
>DASRZG010000238.1:0-4894 GCA_035686585.1 Phycisphaerae bacterium | reverse complement strand
CAGGCGCACGCCTGCCACTTTGTCTCGTCCGCGCGTACCGCCGGCGCCAAGGCAGACAGGAAGGCCGCCGCCCAACCCATCGCCACGAGGCCGCGCACATGCCGTCCGTTCATCACGTCGCCCCTCCCGCATGCCCGACAGCTCACCCCACAGACCGCCGTCGGTCGTTGAAATGGAACCCTCCCTGGCTGCCTCCTGCTCCGTTATCCACCCACTCTACCGCGCATCTACGGATTCACCAACGGCCTGCCGCTCCGCGGGTGGCACAGGTTTGTAACCTGTGAGGGAATGTCAGGTTGGAGATCGGCGCGGATCGCTCAAGCCTCCGGGTGAACTGCCGTCAGCGTCTTCGCCGCCGCAGGGCCGTCAGGATGCCGGCGGCAAGGAGGGCGAACGCGAACGGCTCGGGCACGGCCGCCCCGCCGACTCCCGCCCCATAGTGATCCGCGAGCGCCACCAAGTCCGCGATGCCGACCAGCCCGTCGCCGTTGAAATCCCCCGCCGCCCAATCCGCCCCCGCCGCCAGGCCGTAGTTCTCCGCCAGCGCCACCAGGTCCGCGATCCCCACCTGCCCGTCCAGGTTCGCGTCGGCAGGATAGGTGGCGTGCAGAAGGAGGCCGTCCTCCCGGTAGACCGGGACCAGGGACACCCCCGGCAGCAGCCAGCCGTCGAGGTCGGCAAAGCGGCCCGACCGTCCACCGCAGGTGATTACCGTGAACTCCTCGCCGACAGCCGGTACGAAGCCGTCGTCGAGCGTGATCGACAACGTCCCATCCAGCGCCGCCTCGCCGCCAGCGTCCAGCCGCCCAGCGGCGCCTTGGCACAGGGCGAGCTCGAGCAGCCCCGTCGGGCCCTGCCGGTAGTCGCCCTCGACGGCAAGGGCCCAGCGATCGAGGCAGACCTCCCCGTCGTTGGTCAGTATGGCCGCCCCTCCGTCGGCCGACGCCAGGGCGGCGTCGGCCTCCAAGGTGATCGTCCCGCCCGCCTGGTTGCGCAGGGCGGCGCCGCCGGCCGACCGCACCGTCCCGCCCGACCACGTCGCCTCGCCCGCATTGACCAGATCGCACAGCAGGTGCTTGTCACCCGTCCCGCTGATCGTCAGGGCTCCGCCGGCGGCGATCCGGGCCGAGTGCGGGATGGCCAGCGTCCCGCTCGTCCACGTCAGGCTGTCAAACACCGGCGCCCCCGACCCGCCGGCCCTGCCGCCCTCCAGCACCACCGGCGTCCGCATCGCCCCGTCCGCGTTGAAGTTGACCGTCCCGCCCGAGACAGTGATCCGGAAGTCCGCCCACCCGGACAGCCGGACGGACACGCTGCCCGGGACACCGCAGGGCCTCATATCGTCGTCGCCTTTGCCCTCGATCAGGAGGTCGTCGGTATTCCAGTCGGCCGTTCCGTCTCCATCGGCATCGAAGCAGGCATAGTGGTGGCTGCCGCACCCGCCGGTGAGTTCCTCGTGTGACAGATGATCGGGAACTTCCACGGTCAGCATATCGTCCAACGTGACGATGAACTGGGCACAGTCGTACGGGGTGCCCGACCAGTACCAGACGAGGTACTGGCCGGGGGACGGCTCCTTGAGACCGACCTGCTGATCGCTGGAGACGCCATCGAGGAGGTCGCTGAACCAGCAGAGTGACGAGCCGTTCTGCACAAAGTACAGGCGCGACAGGTCCACCGGGGGCACGGGTTCGGGGAAGGCGTCCAGTTCCAGGGATCCACCTGTCACCTGGACGGCCCCCGTCCCCCCCAGCGGGCTCGTCACCCGGACCGTCCCGTCGCTGATCAGGAAGGTTCCCTCCGCCTGGATGGTGGCCAGGAGGGTATCCGGGTTCAGCACGTGGCTGCCGCCGGCCAATTCGATTGTGGCGCCGGGCAACGCGATGAACCGCCCCGTGTGGACCCCGCCCGCGGTCAGGCGAAGTGTGCCCGTCTGGACGACCACCTTTCCCTCGTTGTGGAAGACGTGCCGCACCTGGGAAACCCCCGTCCCCGCGGCTTTCTCAAACGTGCCCCGGTTGTCGAACACCGCCGGCGTCCCCGGGGCGCAGGCAATGTCCGTGTCGCCGCCGAGTGTGAAGGTGCCCTGATTGACGAACGTCGATCCGCTCGACTGCTCCAGCGTGCCGCCGCTCAGGACAGCCGAGGCCCCCGAATCAATGAGCACGTTTCCCTGCACAACCTTACGCTCCTGCCCGCTGATGCTCCACTGGCCGGTCCTGTACACCCCCAGCGTCCCGCTGATCTCGACCCTTCCCCCGGTCCAGACCAAATCGTGCAGCAGGGAGCTTCCCTCCCCGGTCAGCCTGCCCCCGACCAGGTTGACCGTACCGTGAGTAGGGACGTACGGGTATTGCACCGGGGCGATGTTGGCGGTCCCCGCCCGGATGGTGAGCGTGCCACCTATACGGTAGGGCGATATGCTGACCACGGCCCCGCTGGTTGCCAGCTCCAGCTCGGCGCCCGTGCCGATGCCCCCGCACTGGACCGTCGCGTCGATGACCCGGACGATCCCGCCGCCCACCATGCTGCACCACCTCAAGTCCCACACGCCCCCGTACAGCTCCAGGGCCGAGCCCGCGGCGACGTCGAACTCGCCCGACGGGTTCCCCCCGCCGGTCAGCCTGACCGTCCCCGTCTGAACCCGGACATCGGAAGAACCGACCAGTTGTGCCTCAATGGTCGAGAGCCCCGTTCCAGCCGACTTGGTGAATTCCCCTTCGAGTGTCGGCGACCCGCTTCCCGAGCGGAGGATATTGGCGTCCCCTTGCAGGTCGAACGTCCCGGAGGACCCGGTCCGCAGCGCGGCCTCATCGCCGAGATACAGGTCTCCGCCCGACAGCACGGCAATTCCGAGGGTGTCCAACCGGCCCTGGAGGTACTTGGGGGCAGTGCCGGTGATCTCCAGTTGGCCTTGGTACACAATGCGCGAGTCGCCGCGGTTGGCCACCGTCCCGCCCGTCCACCTCCACGTCGTGAAGGGCCCGAACCAGAGCCCCCCCGTTCCCGCCAGCGTGCCGCCCGCCAGTTCCAGCTCAAGACAATCCGCCCACAAACCCCCGTCGAGATTCAGCGTCCCGTCCGCGACGTGGACTCGCAGGGGGGAATCCCACTCACCCCCCAAGCCTCCGGGGCTCACGTTCAGCGTCGCCTCGCTGTCGAGAAGCGCGATCTCGCCGGCCCCCTGGAGGTTCCCGACACTGTTGACAGTGGCCCCCTCGATCGTCAGCACGCCGTCCACCTGGAGCCAATCGCCGAGGTCGTAGGTCCCCCCGCTCAACTCCAGCCTGCCCTCCGGGCCCACGTAGTCCGTCGACCGTGAAAGCCTCGCTCCCGCCCGCAGCGCGAGCGTCCCGCCCTCGACCAATATGGGGCCTATGCTGTCCAGGTAGACCTCGACTGTCGTCGTCCCGCTGTCGATCTCCTTCCAAAGCGTCCCGAAGGTGCGGAACAATGGCACAGCCCCGCTGCCCATCCCGCCGATGACGCCCGCACCGGTGATCGCAAACGTATGATACATGCCTTGGTACAGCTCGGCGCCATCGGCCACGTCGATCCGGCCGCCCGACCAGGTCGCCCCATGATTGCAGGCCAGTGCGCCGTCCAGTTCGAGCGTGCCTCCGAGCGTCACGGTGCCATCCGCACTGACCGTCCCGCCGGCGATCCGGCCGCCCGACCAATCCAGTGCGTGCCTGACCCAGAGGGTCGCATCGCCTGTCAACGTGCCCCCGGTGAGCGTCAGGTCGTCGACGGTCACGTACTCGCCGCGCGTGACCGTGCCCGATCCGATGACCACGTCATATACGATCCCACTGTTGTTGTGCGGGTAATCGGGCGAATCCCACTGGGCCGGGTCGGACCAGTCGCCCTCCCCGCCCAGCCAGGTGGACTGCACAACCTGAGCCCGGGCCGCTCCGGCCGATGCCACAAGAACAGCGACCCCGATCATAAACGCCCCACGCGCCAAGCGAATCATGTGATGTCCCTTTTGCAGACGCTCCAGCGTCAGGAAACCTGCCCCGGGCTCCGATGCCCCGGAGACCCTATTCTACACGCAATCCCCTGTACGCCAAGCGCAATGGCTTGCGTAACGCTGTCTTGCCCGGCTGGCGATCCCTGGCCCCCCGGCCCCTTTCCCGCGCGGACGGGTCCGACACCGCGGCGGGGTGTCGGGATGGAAGGAAGCTGCCGGCCGGGACGGCCTGTACGCGGAGCCTCCGCTGGCGCACAGACACGGGCCGGCCGTCAATCGTCATCGTCGTCGTCGCCGTCGTCGTCCTCAACCTCCTTGCACAGGAGCTTGCCGTCGGACGAGACTTTGATCTCGACTTCCTTGCCGTCGGCCTTCCATTCGGCCTCGTAGTAGACGACCTTGCCGTCCTTGCTGACCTCTTCGATCTCCTCGATCTTCTTGTCGCCGGCCTCTTTGAGGATGGTGGCCTTGACGGCGGAGGGCACCTGATCGATGGTGACGTCTTTCTCCGTCTT
Source organism: Phycisphaerae bacterium (assembly GCA_035686585.1). Taxonomy (GTDB): domain Bacteria; phylum Planctomycetota; class Phycisphaerae; order SM23-33; family SM23-33; genus DASRZG01. The sequence continues at coordinate 406 of DASRZG010000238.1, read as the reverse complement.
CTTCCCGCCGCCCGCCCAGGCCATGCTGACCAGCACCACGCACAGCATCAGGCCGGCAACGCCCAGACCGCCCAGTATCGTCCAACGTGCGCGAGACATTTGTGCACCCCTTGACCGTTGCCATCCATCCCAGCAGGGCCCGTGACCTTCACGAGCCACTTTGCGCAATTCTACGCTGAGCGGGGACTCCCGGCAAGGGGCTGCCCGCACGGGCTTCTGGCATGGCACCGGCCGGGAGAGGGCTTGATGACCGCCGGGGGCGCGATAGAATCATCCGACAAGTTCGTCGAGCGCCTGTACTCGCTGGGCCGGCAGAAGCTGGTGGACATCGCCGTCATGGACCTGGACAGCCTGGGCTTCTCCCGCTGGCGGCGGGTGATGCCGGAGGTGTCGCAGGCGGGCCTGC
>DASRZG010000237.1:0-2288 GCA_035686585.1 Phycisphaerae bacterium | reverse complement strand
CGTTCCGGCCCCAGCTCGATCGGACAACCCATACGACGGGTCGGTCTCCGGCCGGACGGCAATATAGGCGGCGTTGTGGCTGTGGGCAAAGGGCGAGTCGATGCCGGACCGGACTTTGACACTGCTGTCGTCTGCCGATAGCTTCCCTCGACGGGTATCCCGCATCGAACGACCAGGTACGACGCATGTCCGACCCGCCGGCCACCGATGAACGGTCCGTCCCAGCGCCTGTGGGCGGCGCCGGCTCGTTAGGCCCGTTTGCCATGGGTCGCTGGGACATTGCGCCGGGCTGGCGCGAACGACTGCAGTCCGGAGGCGCGATTGACTGGTTCGCTCTGGAAGGCGATCCGCGGGCCACGATCGTCAAAGCGAACCCGAACCGGCGGGTATGGCGCGTGCGCCTGGGTGACGCGGCACTTTACGTGAAGGCGTTCAGGGCGGCGGGCTGGGGCGATCGTCTTCGGAGCCTGTTTCGAGGGCCTGAGGCGGTAAGCGAATGGCGGGTGGGGCGCTCCGCCGCCGCGGCGGGGGTGCCCAGCGTCGGCCTGGTGGCCTGCGGCGTTCGTGGCAGCCGCATGCTGGGTCCCGAGAGTGTGCTGATCACCGAGGCCGCCGAGGAGGCCGTGTCGCTGCCCGAGGCCTGGCGTGAGGCGGTGGGCGAAGACGCCAGGGCCGGTCGGGGCGCGGCGTCGCGTGGGCTGACCGAAGCGGTGGCCCGGTTGGTGGCGGGGGCGCACGCGGCTCGGTTTCTGCATCGGGACGGCCACCCGCGCAACATTCTGGTGCGCCGTGCCGGCGGGACGTCGCCGGAGGTGCTGTACGTGGATCTGTACGGGGCCTCGACCGGGACGGTGCTGTCCGACGAACGGGCGGCCGGTGGGCTGGCCCAGTTGGATCAGTGGTTCGCCCGGCACGCTTCACGATCGGCGCGGCTGCGTTTTCTGAAGGCGTATCTGGCGGAGCGGTTCGGTGACGACGGCGTGTCACATGAGTTGGTGGGGAGTTGGACGTCGGCCGTCGATGGGGCACGACGCGGGCAGGCGGCGGGGCTGTACGCCCAGCGTGACCGGCGCCTGCGGCGTCGGGGGAAGTACTTTGCGGCGATGCCACTGGCTGGCGGTTGGCGGGCCACCACGGCCCTGAGCTTCCGCAACCGAGACGAGTTTCCGCAACCGATCCATCCCGATCGCACGGCCGTCGAGGTCCGGCAGTGGCTCGAAGGCATGCTGTCGTCAATCGATCAGGGGGGCCGGTGGCCTGCGGATGTCGGCGTGGAGCGTTTCGTGCCGCAGGGCTTCGCTCAGCGGGTGGCATGGACGCTGACCGATGGGCCCGCCTGGGGTGCCTTCGCGGCCGGGCACGGTCTGCGGCACCGGAACATTCCCTGCGTCTGGCCGGTGGCGGTTCTGCAACGCCGCTCCGGCTTCCTGATGGACGAGTGTGTATTGATCACCGAGCGTCGGCCCGGAGCGGTCAGTCTGGTGGGTCTGCTGGACGGCTCGTGCTCCGGTGCCGATAGGTGGCATGATGTGGAATGCCGCCGGGCGATTCTGGAGTCCGTCGGACGGCTGTTGGCGGACATGAATTCGGCCGGGGTGATCTGGGCCGCTGCCGAGCCGCCACAGGTTTGGATCGAATGGATTCAGCCGGCGGGTGAGCCTCGGGCCTTGATCGGCAGCGCCGATGGCCTATCTTTTGTGAATCCGAGGACCGCTGAACCCGTCGAGGAGTTCGTCGAGGCGTTCATTCAGGGCCTGCAGCGTCGGGCGAGCGCCGCAGCGGCGGACCTGGAGCTGGTCCGCGAGGCCTTCCGTCGCCGGCTGGTGTGGTTTGGGAGAAGGGCACCACGTCAGGCGGGCTGATTTGCAGCGGTCCGCCAGGAGACGAAACGGTGAGCGCAAAGGATCTTTGGTCGCGGGTCGAGTTCGTCCAGGGGGACATCACCAGGCAGAAGGTGGACGCGATCGTCAACGCGGCGAACGAACGGCTGCTGGGCGGCGGGGGGGTGGACGGCGCCATCCACCGGGTGGCAGGCCCGGAGTTGTTGGCCGAGTGCCGAACGCTCGGCGGGTGCCCGACGGGTTCGGCCCGCATTACCGGCGGGTACAAGCTTCCGGCCCGGTACGTGATACACGCCGTCGGCCCGGTCTACCGTGGGGGTGGGCAAGGCGAGGCGGACCTGCTGGCCTCGTGCTACCGCTCGTCGATCGAACTGGCCGCCGACAACCACTGCGCGAGTGTCGCGTTTCCAGCGATCAGTTGTGGTGCTTACGGCTATCCACTGGAGG
>DASRZG010000236.1:0-3196 GCA_035686585.1 Phycisphaerae bacterium | reverse complement strand
CCGCCCAACAGCAGGACAGCGAAGGCCGGCATGAATACCACAGATCGCGCGACTGTCATGGAGGTGTCCTTTCTCCCAGAGACGGCCGAGCGCCCCGCCAACCCTTGTCCGCCGAGCATGCGCAGCCGTACTGCCGAGTCGCCCGCCGTCCCGGCTTCGTTCCACGAACACGCCGGCGGCATTATGCCGCCCCGCGGCAGCCCTTTCAACGGACATCTGGCATTGGGCCTCGTGCCCACGCTTCATCGAGTCGCTATAGTCGACGTGTTCCCCGACGTGTCCCACCACCCGCAGTACGGGCTGATCCGGGACGATCACGTCGAGTTGGCGATCCGCCCCTATCACGACAACGTCAAGGGCTTCCGCCGGATCGCCTGGTTCCCGCAGGGCCACACCGGGGACGATGAGGCCATGCCACCCACGGTGTGAGTCTTGACGGAGCAGTGGCCGCGCCCGGCTATTCCTCCAGCATGCTCACCTCGCGGACCTTGCCGCGCCGGTCGGGCGGGATGAGGAAGGTCTTGATCTCGCCGCCCCGGAAGTTCGCCGTCCAGGTGCGGCCGAGCGCCGGAAGCGCAAACCGCGCCGCCCGCCGCCTTCCGTGCCATTCCGCCGCGCGGACGATCAGCCCGCCGCCGTCCTCGCACTCCTTGATCGCCTCGACGTAGACGCCCTTTCCGCTGCACTTCACGAAACCGGCGCGGGCGGGCAGCTTGCCTTTGTGAAACGTCTCGGTGACCGTGTTGGGCGGGCGGTTCAGCCGCCGCGCCGCCTCGATGACCCCGGCCCCGCGCCAGTCCCCGTCGTGAGGAATCAGCGCCAGCCGGAATGCCTGCGGGCCCTGGTCTAGGAACACGTGCTGCGAGATGTCCGCCGCCTGGAAGGGCAGATGATACGCGTAGGGGGGGCTGCGCAGAATCGTCACCCGCACCTCGTCCGCCTCGGCGCTGCAGGAGTATTTCGAATCGTTGGCGATCGCCAGGCCGTGCCCCGCGGCCGCGAAATCGACCCACTGCTGGACGGGCTCTTCCCCGCCGTCGGTCGGGCGCACGGCCGTGCCGTAAGGGACCTCGGCCGTCCACGTCTCGCAGCGGAAAGGCATCGGGAAGGCGAGCTTGAGCAGTTTCCACTGCTCTCGCCAATCGACGCGCCCACGCACGGTGAGCAGCCGCTCTCCGGCCCCGAGGAGGTAGTCCAGTTGCAGCAGCGAGTCGCCCCAACGGTAGCGGACGGAGATGCATCCCCGCAGCGGTCCGGGCTCGACGAGCCTCGCCTCGACGCGCCGGAAGCGGCCGAGGACCTTGCGGTAGGCGTCCACCCCGTGCCCCCAGGTGTCGCCGGTGTCTTCGATGACCAGGGGGATGCCCCCGGCGTTTCCGAAGACCCGGCGCCGCCGGACCTTGTCGTACAGGACCAGGTACCCGCGCCGATCGAGTCCCGCTCGCAGCTTGTCGTTCTCCACCCGCAGGCCCTTGGCCCGAACGGCGCTGCTGCCGAGCAGGCGCCTGGTGGGGTCGCGGGCGACGTCGGTGCGCTTGCGGAGGACCACGTAGCCCAGCGCGGGCAGCGAGACCTTCGCGGCGAACCGCAGGCGCCCGCAGATGGAGTCCGGCTCGATCCGCTGGCAAGGGATGGGACGCCCGGCATTGTCGGCGAGGGTCTGCGGCGGGCCGGAGCCGTCGTGCCCCGTCTCGCCAAACCCGAGGTCGCCCAGGTCGACCGCGCCCTCGAAGCCGAACGGCTGGTTGTTGAAGACCACCAGGGGCGTGCCGTCCCCGCGCGTATTGATCTGCCAACTGACCGCCTGCTGGGCACTGTTGTGGGCGACGGCGGCCTCGTGCAGGGCGGCGCCGAGCTGGTCGCTCGCGTCGCGGCAGGCGGCTTCGATCGAAGAGCCCGCCAGGACGTCGTGGAACTGGTTGAACAGGACGTGCTTCCACGCCCTCGCCAGCGAGCGCGGGACGGGGGCTTTCCCGACGGCCATGCGGGCGGCCGAGCCCCACATCTCGGCGGCCAGCAGCCCCTGCTCGGTGCGGCGGTTCAGCGCCTTGATCCCGCTGTGCGCCGCGTAGCACCCGCGGGCGTGGTGCTGCAGCTCCCTTTTCCAGACCGGCAGGCGGCGGGACTCGGCGACCTCGAGGAACCGCTCGGGGGACGAGTAGACCAGGCGGGGCATGCCGGGGCGTTTCCGCCAGTGGGTGATGGCCTGCAGCATGGCCTTGGTCGGTCCGCCGCCGTGGTTGCCCACCCCGTACATTACGAAGACCTCGCCTTTCAGGGGCGTGCGGGCGGCCAGCTCGACGTTCCGCGGGATCTTCCTTTCCAGTCCTTCGACCGTCCATTCGCAGTAGGCATCCGGGACGTGCAGCGCCGTCACGTCGCTGCCGTCGTCGGCCATCCAGCGGAACGCCAGGGGCGGGATCTCCGCGTTCTCGTGGGCCTGCGGGCGCATGAACACGTAGCCCCGCATCCCGCAGCCCCGCAGGATCTTCGGCAGCGTCGCGGCGTGCCCGAACGAGTCCACGCAGTAGCCCACGCGGCAGGTCACCCCGAACTTCTCGCGGAAGTAGCGCTGGCCACAGAGCCCCTGGCGAACCAGCGACTCGCCGCAGGGGATATTGCAGTCGGGCTGCATCCACCACCCGCCGGTGACCGCCCAGCGGCCCTGGCCGACCCGCCGCCGGATCTCGCGGAACATGGCGGGGTCGCTCTCCTCGATCCATTCGTAAATGGCCGCGGCGGCGCAGGTGAAGACGTAGCCCGGCGTCTCGGTCATGCGGTCCAGCGCCGAGCGGAAGGTGGCCTTGGCCTCGGCGAACCCCTCCTGCCAACGCCACAGCCACACCGGATCCAGGTGCGCGTTGCCGATCAGGTGGACGGTGGGCCGTTCGTCTTTCCGCTTCGGCGCCTTGGTCTTCATGTGGTCTCCAGTCTGCCGGTCACCTGCCACGGAGGGCAGCGTGACATCAGGATACGGGATCGGTACGCAAATGCAATCCGACCGGCCGGCCCTTGCGGCGGGTCCTGCGGCAGGGCAGAATCCCATTGCCCCAGCGGTGGGCGGAGGAGCTTTCAGAGTGAGCGACGGTTCGGCCAATGACAAGGGCATCATTCGGGATCTCGGGCGGCGCCTGGCGGAGATCCCCGCGCAGCCGCGGGAGCAGGAAAAGGCCGACCTCTGGCGGCGGCTCAACGA
>DASRZG010000235.1:0-3123 GCA_035686585.1 Phycisphaerae bacterium | reverse complement strand
CGAGGCGTACTACGGCGGCAAGTGGCACGGCTACGACACGATGATGAACTTCTACGTGTACACCCGCGGCGAGGGCCGCGCCCGCAATGTCGCCAGCTTCGCCGAGACGAAGAACGACCCCACGCTGATCAAGGAGGCCGTCAAGGAAGGCCGGGCGGTCGAGGGCCTCTGCCCCTGCGGCGACGATCCGATGTTCTTCACCAAGCCCATCCGCGAGTTGGGCTACAAGCCGCAGGGAGGCGACTGGTCGGTGAAGGACTACTCCCTCCGTCCCGGCGAGGAGATCGTCCGGACGTGGTGGCCCCACGGCAAGCCGCTGCCGGGGACGTACAACTCCCGCGATCCCGGTCCCCTGCACGGCTGCGGGTCGCGCGACCGGGGCAACCCGTACTCGCTGTTTCGGTTCTGGGAGCCGTACGGCATCCCCAAGTACGGGCGGGTCTCGATCAGCTACCGCCACTACTTCAACGGCTGGATGAACTATTCCCCCGACTGCTCGTCGGACCCGATCCGCACCGCCCTGGCCTCCGGCGAGCTGATCGTGCCGGTCAAGTGCCCGTTCTACATCTCCGGCGCGGCCCTGGCGCTGGAGGCCGATTGCCCCGGCGCCGGCGACCGCGTCGAGATTGCCGCCGCCGTGGACGGCAAGTGGACGCCGCTGCTGACGGCCTCCGACGCGGGGGTGACCGACTACCGCGTCTCCCTGGACAAGGTGGTCGTCCGCCCCACCCGGGGCCGGCATGAGTACCAGGTCCGGATCAAGCCCGCCGGCAAGGCGTCGGTGAAGCGGCTGCACCTCAAGACGGTCTTCACGCACAACGCCATGGCCGCCCCGCACCTGATGCCGGGGGCAAACCGGGTCACCCTCACCGTCGCCGACGCGTCGGCCCTGTCCACCAGCCCGCTGACGGTGATCTACCGCTACAAGGACGCGCCGAACTGGACCGACGAGAAGATCGTCGAGAAGACCGCCCGCACCAGCCCGTTCACCTTCCAGGTGGATGTGCCCGAGACGAAGAAGCTCCCCCAGATGCAGGAGGTGACCATCCGCAACGGCACGCCGGCCTGGATTCCGCCGCAGAAGGTCCTGCCCGACAAGGTCGTCTGCGACTTCACCGCCGGCGGCGCCCTGGAGGGATGGTCGACGCAGGCCCCGCTCAAGCTCAGCCAGGACGCCGGCGGCATGGTCATGGCCGTCGGGGAGAAGGCCGACTATCCGCAGGCCTACCTCGATCTGGCGAAGGCCGACTGGAGCGAGTACGAGAACGTCGTGATCGAGCTGGAGAACCTCGGCCCCAAGCCGCAGACGATCGTTTTCCGCGTCCGCTCCAACGACGACAACGCCCAGCGGACGGACGTCGAACTGCCCGCCGGCGCCGGCAAGAGCGTCCACCGCATCCCCGTCGCCGGCCTGCGGAAGACCAAGGTCGATCAGATCACCCGGATCTACCTGATGGCCCTGAACGTCCCCGAGGATGGCTGCAAGGTCCGCGTGGCCAGGATCTACCTGCAGCCGGCGCAGGAGATTTAGCGGACAGGTCCAAGGTGCGAGGGGCAGGTCCGAGGTCCAAGGCGGTAGGTCTAAGGGTGGGGTGCCACGGGCTGCTTGCAGCCCGTGCGGCAGGCGAGGGAACGTTCGGCAAACCCCCGCGCCTGAAGGTCCTGATCGAGAAACCCGGCACCAAGGATCCGCCTCGCACGGAGACTCCTGTGGCACGGGCTGCAAGCAGCCCGTGGCACCCAACCTTCCGGGCATGATCGTCCCTATTTCGCCCCGGCCCTTGTGGCCGGGGGCTGCGCCCCTCTCAAACGGCATTCGTTGTGACACATGACCGTGGGAGTGTTGTCGTTTACGGCCTGTTCCGTCCGTCCGCGTCGAACAGGCGGAAGACGATATCGTCGCCGTCCTGGTCGTAGCCGATGCCGCCGTCGTCGGTGAGGTTCTTTCCCACGCTGTAGATCATGCAGCCGTCGTCCGTCCGCACGTACTTCAACGGATCCCCCGCAAAGAGGTCCGACGGCACGGGCCCGGGCACGTCCGCCAGCTTCTCCGGCCACCGGCCATTCTGCAGACGATACTGCTCCACTGCCAGGGCGGCGGCGGACACGTGCAGGGCGGCTTTGCCCTCCAGGAGCACTTGGACGGTCCGGGCCAACATCCTCACCCCGGCCTGGCCGTCGGTCTCTGTCCGTGACCCGGATTCCTTCTGGTTGCCGGTGTCCGCCAGCGGCTTGGCCCAGCGGGCAAGGTCGGTCGGCGATCCCGCCAGCAGGTCGCAGCTCTCGCGGGCGCGGTCGATGTTCCCCGCCAGCCACCACTCGGTCGCCCCCGGGCACAGCCAATGCCACGTCCACGACACGCCGAGCAGGAAACGCACCTTCGAACGTGACACCTCTTCCAGAGGGGACTCCGGCACGCCCGCGCCCAGGCGCCCGACGGTGGTCCTCCACTTGCGGCCGGTCTCCTCGATGATCCCAGCCGCCTGCGAAGCGCCGTACGTCTGGGCGCCCTTGAGCAGGTCCGGATCACGGGCCGCCTCTACGGCCAGGGACACGTCGCCGGCGCAGGCCTCGCGCAGATCGATCCGGGCGTCCTCGGCCAGCAGCATTCGCCGCAGGTCGCCCAGGACGGCGGAGGAAGCCCCCACCCGGCTCAGGCCCGACTCGATCCCCTCTCTCGCCAGGGAGGCGTTGCCCGATCGCATCAGGCCCGTGATGACCAGCGGCTGGGCGTCGAAGATCCGGTTGACCGACAGGGCCCTGCCGCACATCCGAAGCGCCTCATCGGCCTTGCCTTCCCCCTGAGCCAGCAGCGACAGCAGGAGGTAGGAACGTGCCGCGTGAGTCGATCCGCCCAGCGAGCGAAGTTGAGGCGAATCGAGGGACTCGAACCCGATCAACGGCGCCTTTGCGCCCGCGTCGAGGGCGGCGTCCAGCAGGCGGAAGTATTCGCGGTTTGCCTCCGGGAACGCCCGGAGCCTCGCGAGCAGCTTCGCATCGAGGGGCTTGCCCAGCCGCGGCTCGGACCCAAGGACGCCGATGTAGGGCAGATCACCGTTCTCGTCCCGCCCGGACGGGCTGAGGAAGAACGCCGCCGTGTAGTACGCCCCCAGCCTGTTCTCC
>DASRZG010000234.1:0-4122 GCA_035686585.1 Phycisphaerae bacterium | reverse complement strand
GCACCACGCCCTCGGCCAGCGGGCGCCAGTCCACGCCCTGGCCGTGGTCGAGGTGGATGTCGATGGGGTAGAAGCAGTAGCAGACCGCGTCGGCGTACCGCCGGCCCGCGACGTAATCGGCGCCGGTGATCGTCGCCTTGCCGCGGATCACCACCGTCTCCCGGATGCCGCATTCCGGGGCGAACCACTCGATCCGGAACCCCTCCAGCCCCTTCTGACGCCGAAAGAACCGGTACATCCGCAGCATCGACTGGCGGGCCGCGATCTCCGCGCCCGTCCTTCCCTCGCTGGAATCGGCCTCGACCACCGTGATGTGGTTGCTGTTGTGCCCCCGCCCGCGGAGGAAGCCCGCCGCCCCGTCCGGCCTCCAGCCGACGTCGGTCACCAGCAGCTCCCCGTCGGCGATCGCCTGCCGAGCGGCGATGTCGATCGCCTCGATGTCCAGCTCGTCCGCGTCGTAGCCGCCGCAGTGCATCACCAGCGTCCCCGGCTGAGGGGGGCTGTGGCGGATCAGATCGAACCCCGCCAGCGCCACCGCGTTGGCGTCGCCCGTGGCGTCGATCAGCACCTTCGCCGCCGTCCGCTTCAGACCGGACTTGGTGCACACGTCCACGCGCCACCGCCCGGCCTCGAAGGCGACGGCCGCCGGCATGGCGTGAAAGAGCATCTCCACCCCGGCGTCGAGCACCGCCTGGTCGCTGAGGGCGGCGTAGATCGCCTTGTCCACCTGCACGTGGTGCTTCCAGTGCGGGGCGGCGGTGTCGGAGAAGTCCGGCGGTTCGGCGGAGGTCTCTTCCAGCGTGCGGCGGACCAGCTCCCAGCCGATGCCCGCGATCACCTGCTTGCCCCAGGCGTGGAAGAGGGCGGGGTAGTTCACCCCCGCCACCGTCAACGTCCCGCCCAGCACGCCGTTCTTCTCGACCAGCAGCGTATCCGCCCCGGCGCGCCCGGCCTGGATGGCCGCGACGGTTCCCGCCGTGCCGCCTCCGATCACGATCACGTCGTATTCTTCGTTCATGCCGCACATTATGGCCGATCCGCCGGGCCGATGAAACGCCACGATTCCCCGCAGGCCGGGGCGGGAAGATTCCCGGGACTTTTTCTGTGCTTTCGGCGATTCGCAAGCCGCTGGTCGGACGTGAGTTCAATAACGTCCCGTCATCGGCGGGCAGGTTTTTCGCCGAGGCGGCTGGCCGGACGCGAAATGGCCTGCCTATGCTATATTCAGGAGTGGATCGAATAGGCAAAGCTGGAGGAAAACGATCCACTTCGAGAGCTGAGGACCTCCTCCTCTCGGACAGCGAAAGCTGAAAGAGACCTAATCCGCCTCAGTTCGTTTTTTTTGCGCCCGTCACGCCCGCCCCTCCCAGACATTGGCGCAAATCCCGCATACCTGTTTAGCCGCTACATAGCGGGGATCCGGTCGGCCTGTTCCCCACGGTAGCAGGCCATGATGCGACGACTGGATGCACGCAGATCGGCCACGGGCGGCGTACTCCACAGAATGGGCCAGGCGTTTCGCCGGATTGTACCGGCGCGGCGGGCTCTTTCAACCGGGAGCGGCCCGGCGGGTTCCTTCGGGTGCCCCGGACAAGCGGAGTACGTGTTTAGCCGCGACCCAACGGGGAGCGCGTCGCTCGCCGGAGGCGGTGCCTTCGCATGCGCCTGCGCCACCCCATCCGGGTCGGGACCGGAGGCGCCGCGGGGGAAAGCGCGGGTGCATACCAAGGCACAGTGTGCGGCAGCGGTCGCGCTCCCCTTCGGGTCGCGGCTAAACGAGCGCCGCTGGCGCGGACGCCGGCCTCGGCGGCTCATGTCTTGAACTGGGCGAGGAAGGCGTCGATGCCCGCGTCTTCCCTGGCGACCACCTCGCGCATCTTCGGGTCATGGGCGACGTTGGTCGTCTCGTGGGGGTCGGCGTCCATGTCGAACAGGACGATGTTGTGCCGGCCGTCGGGGCCCTTGTTGGACTCGCGGATGAACTTGTAGCGGGCGGTGCGGGTCATGACGGCGCCGGGGTGCTGGGAGAGGTCCTTTCGGATGCCCAGGACCGAGATGGTCCGCTCGGGCCCGGCGGACGCGTCGTTCGCCTTGACGGCGGCGGACAGGTCCTGCCCGGCCAGGCCCTTCGGCAGCTTGCCGCCGATCCCCGCCAACCCCGCCAGGGTCGGCAGCAGATCGACGTGGTTGGCCAGGATGGGGCTGCGGACGCCCGCGGGGACGAGCCCGGGGGCCTTGAGGATCAGCGGCACGCGGGCGGCGCCGTCGAACAGGATGTACTTGAACCAGTGGCCCTTCTCGCCCAGCATGTCGCCGTGGTCGGAGGTGTAGGCGACGATGGTGGTTTCCGACAGCTTCCTGCCCGGGTTGACCGGGTCGTCGAGTTTCGCCAGCCGGTCCATCAGCCCGCCCAGCATGTGGTCGATCCAACTGACCGAGCCGTAGTACCGCGCCCGCGCCAGCCGGGTGACGGCGGGGTCGAGTTTCGCCCAGTTGTACCGCTTCTGCTGCCAGGCGGCGCCGTAGTACTGGCTGAAGTCGAACTTCATCGTCTCGGGCGCCGGCATGTCCACCGCCAGCCCGCCCCGGCCCGAGCCGCTGCCGTCGTACATCGAGTAGAAGTCCATCCCGTCCTGCATCCGCGGCGACACCCACGGCCAATGCGGCTGGGTGAACGAGACGTACAGGAAGAACGGGTTGGAATTGTTCAGGGCGAACGCCTTCGTGCCCCGGCCGGTCGAAAAGGCGTCCAGATACGCCAGTGCGTCATAGTAGTGCACGCCGTCCCACAGGTCGGCGGGGTGGTTGGCGGGCCGGCCGTTGAACCGTTTCACGCCTTCCCACTTCTCGATCTCGTTGGCCCGGTCCCAGATGTCCTGCTCCCACGCCCCCCGCCGCGCGCCGCCGGAGACGGGGTGCGCCTTGCGGCAGGCGTCGCGCCGGGCCTGCATGACCTCCTTGGACGGGATGAACGCCCCGCCGATCCCGTCGGAATCGCAGCACTTCTCCATCCGGTAGTCGAAGCCCATGAACTGCTCGTCGTCCGGGCGGCTGTCGCGGGTCTGGTTGTTGGAGTGGGTCTTGCCCATCAGGGCGGTGTTGTACCCGGCCGCACGGAAGCAGTGCGCCAGCGACGGCGCCGCCCCCTTCGGCCCGGCCGTCACGAGCTTGGCCTCGTTGGAGATCTGCCCGTGCCTCTGCGGGTACTGGCCCGTGACGAGGCTGGAGCGGGTCGGGGCGCAGACGGGGAAGGCGCAGTAGGCGCGGGTGAACAGGGTCCCCTCCCGTGCCATCCGGTCCATGTGGGGCGTGCGGACGGTGGTCTGGATCGCCCCGTCGCAGCCCATGATCTTGGGGTTGTGCTGGTCGGAGCTGATCAGCAGCACGTGCCAGCGGATCGGCCTGTCGGCGGGACCAGCCGCCGCCAGGGCGCTTCCGGCCATGTACATCCCCGCCAGGTGAGCCCCGGCCTGCCGGATGAACTCCCTGCGCGTGATCGATTCGTTTCGGGTCATGCCCGCCATTATGCCGCGTTTGGGCCCGGAGGCCAACCCTGTGCCGGCTCGGCGTTCCGATGGGTGCCACTGCTGCGCGGTTTGCAGCAGTGCCGGCGCTCTGCACGGCTGCAGACTGCGCACCCGTGGCACCCAAGTGAGCCGGTTTTCATTGGCGGAGGGGCGATCGTTACGGTAGGTGTTCCGCATGGTTGCACAGACAGTACGTGCTTAGCGACCTGGTATTCGTTTCCAGGCCCGGTATCTACCCTGGGTGCCACAGGCTGCTTGCAGCCTGTGCGGGATGGGGACGGGTGCCCACCGAGCGTCCCGCCCCCTGCCCACACGGGCTGCAAGCAGCCCGTGGCACCCAGGCCCCGCTAGACAGGTACCACAGACATCGTGTAACCATGGCACCCAGCGGAGGACGGACCATGCGTGGGGTGAAGATTCTGGATGCGGAGCGGGTGGAGACCCGCGATTGGCCGGACCCGGTGCCGCAGGGCGAGCAGGTGGTGGTCCGGATCGAGGCGGCGGCGATCTGCGGCAGCGACCTGCACGCGCTGTATCAGCGCCCCGGCGAGAAGGCCGCCATTCCAGGCCACGAGGGCGCGGGGGTGGTGGCGGC
>DASRZG010000233.1:0-11109 GCA_035686585.1 Phycisphaerae bacterium | reverse complement strand
GGACTCACTGAGGATGGCGACCTTCATTTGTCAGCGGGCACCCCCCCGAGAATGCCGCTGTACCAGGCGTCCCCGAGGTGGGTGTCATGCAGGATTTCGTCCAGGTCGGGCCGGTCCGAGAGCCGCTCGAAGAGGATGTTGTCCTCGGTCTTTCGGCAGATCACGATCTCCTCGGGGTGGTCGCGGAAGAGGTCGAGCATGTACGGCGAATGCGTCGTGGCGATCACCTGCACGGGCTTGCGGTCCTCCCCGAAGTTCTCCGGATACGCCAGCCGGTAGATCGCGTCCCGCACGTCCTGGAGCAGCCGGGGGTGCAGCCCGTGGTCGGGCTCCTCCAGGCAAACGACGGTCGGCGGGTCGGGCAGGTAGGCGAGCGTGAGGATCGCCAAGGCAAGCAGTGTGCCGTCGGAAAGGTTCCCGGCAGGAATGGCATGGCTCCCCAACCGGGTTCGCATGGCAATTGCGCGCGTGCCCGGGCCGGGGGTTTGGAAGAGCACTCGGTCGAACTCCGGGATCCATGTGCCGATCTCGGCATTGAGGCGATCGAACCGTTCCGGGTGCTGATCTCGGAGTTGGTCCAAGACCACCGCCAAACCGAAGCCATTGCTGTGGAGCCTGGTGTTGGGCTGAAGCTCGACCGGCTTGGCAACCATCTCCGGGCGAAGGCTGTACAGACCGATGCCCGCGAGTTCGGCCTCGCCGGCGTGCTGCTGTTCCGCGCCCCTCATTCCGGGGTGCCCACGTGTGTACCCACCCGTCCTGGGCCAACTGACGTGGATTGCCCCGCGGGGATGTTCCCAGGCAACCTGGACCGTCGGGCCCTCCTCCCCGGAGGGGTCGGCTCCAGCCGTGACCAGGTCACTGTAGGAAGACTCGCTGGGCCGCCCGGCCGCCGAAAGCCCCTGCAGCACCGTGCTCTTTCCGCTGCCGTTGGGGCCGATCAGGAGGGTGAACCGGCCCAGCTCCAGCGTCGTGTCGCGGAGGGCCTTGAAGTTCTTGAAATGGATGGACTTGATCATCGTGCACCTTCGGGGTCCTGGGGCGTCGCGTACCAGTATAAATCGTCCGCCCCGGCAGTGGGGGATTATCCAAACTCCGTCCCCTGCGGCGGAAGTGCTTTTTTGCGGGAACCTTCGACCGGGGGGGCGGATTAGAATAGGGGCCGGCGGCCCCGCGGGCGGCGGGGCGGTGCGGACAGGAGCGTGGCGATGAATGGGTTTCCCAGGACGGAAATCGGCGGGGTGAGCGTGTCGCGGATGGTGGCGGGGTCGAACTGGTGGCTGGGGTTCGCCCACCAGACGGCCAGCCGGGGAAGGTGGATCAAACAGTACCAGACGTGCAAGCGGATCGCCGACGTGCTGGAGGTCTTCGCCCGCTCCGGGGTCAACGTCACCATGTCCCCCCCGGCCGAGCTGATGGCCGAGGCCCTGGCCGAGCTGGCCCAGCGGACCGGCGAGCGGATGATCTGGATCTGCACGCCCAACTCCGAGCTGACGCCGCAGGGCCCCAACTGGGACGCCCTGGCCGCCGACTACGACCAGGCGGCCGGGTGGGGCGCCGAGTTCTGCTGGCCCCACACCGGCACCACCGACCGCCTGTACGACGGGCTGACCGGCTCCCTCCGGCACATGGACCGCGTCTGCGGGATGATCCGCCAGCGGGGGATGATCCCCGGCCTGTCCACCCACCGCCCCGAGGTGATCGTCGCCGCCGACCGGACGAAGCTGGACGTGGCCTCGTACATCTGCATCTACAACTCAGCCGGGTTCCTCATGCCGTACGAGATCGACTGGACCCAGCGGGTCATCCAGCAGGCCGCCCTGCCGGTGACCACCATCAAGCCGATGGCCGCGGGCCGGGTGATGCCCTACGTCGGCCTGCCGTTCGCCTGGGCGACCCTCCGCGACTGCGACCTGGTGACCGTCGGCACGACCACGCCGGACGAGGCGGCCGAGGTCATCGAAATCTCCCTCGCCGCCCTCGAGGGACGCCCCGCCCAACGCGAGCTCCAGGCCACACGGAGCAAGAAGGTGTTGACGGACTGAGGATTGCGGATTTCGGATTTCGGATTGCGGATTTCAGGACTGGGAGAATTGTCCCTTGCGTACTGACAATCGCCCCCCAGCGGAAGCGGGGGGTTCAAGACCAGGGGCAACGCGCGACATAGGCAAGCGGAATCGCAGGGAAACGTTCCACCGATGGGAAGGTCCATAACCCCCCGCTCCCGCTGGGGGGCGATTGTCAGTACGCACGGGGAGTTCATCTCAACCCCCCCAATCCGCAATTCGCAATCCGAAATCCGCAATGGAATAATCCGCAATTGAATGATCCGCAATCAGATCATTCCTGCTCGCCCTGACGCTCCCGGCTCACTCCCCGTGCCCGGGCCTCGGCGGCGAGTTGGATGACGGCACCGATGGTTCCCAGCGTCAGCCAGATGGCGACAGCGACGACCATCGCGGTCACCGACGGGGGCGCCGGCGGGGCGGCCCAGGCGGCCTTGATGGTCCACAGCGCCGTCACCGCCATCAGCGCGCCGCCGTACGAGGTCGCCAGCACGATCGTCATCTTCTGGAGCCTCACCGCCGCCACGCCGCAGAAGATCGCCCCGAGGATGGAGATGACCATCGTGGCCGGGTTGGCTGAGCCGATCACGGCCGACAGGAAGGCGTACAGCAGCGACCCGCCGAGGGTCAGGCCGATCACGAAGACCGCCAGCAGGTAGAACCGGTACATCAGCAGCGCCCCGATCACCCCGCCGATCAGGCCCGCCACGGCCGCCGCCAGCGGCCCGGCGCCCGCCAGGACCACCGCCGCCAGCGTCGCCCCGAGGATGAACCCCAGGGCGGCGAAGATCGCCTTCTGGCAGCGGAGCCCGTAGAAGCACGCCACCAGCCCGCCCAGCAGCGTCAGGACCGCCGCGACCGTCGCCGGCACGGGCCGGGAGGACAGGTCCCACCCCGCGCCGGGCTCCTCCGCCGCCCGCGTCGTCGCGGGGGCGGTGGCGGTCGTGGGCGCCCTCGCGGTGGCCGGTGCGGTCTGCGCCATCGCCGCGGCCGCCACAAGGACCGCCGCGGCCGCCGGAAGCCACGTCCTATTTCCCGTCATAGCGCACCCGCCAGGTAACCGGCCCGTCACAGCGGGCCTCCAGGACCAGCCTGCCGGCGCCGAACCGTTTCGTCAACCCTTCGGGACCTTCGACCCGGCGGGGCCGGTCCGGCCAGAGGACCTGCCATCGCGCCCCGGCCGGCCTGGCCGCCCGCCCGCGGATGGTCAGGACCTTCGCCCGCGCGTCCCAGTCGGTGCCGGCGAACTCCACCGACGCGGGGCACAGGACCTTCGGCGCGTCGGCGACCAGCGCGGCCGCCATCACCTGCCCGGAAAGCTCCTTGACCTTCCCGATCGCCCGCCGGCTGGGCCAGTCCAGCGTCAGCATCCGCAGCAGCAGGTGCGGGTCCACCATGTAGAAGTGATACGCCCCCGTGTTGTGCTCGATGCTGTCGGGGGTGCGGTCGCCGAAGTACACCCGGGCGGGATGGGTGTCCCAGCCGGGGACGTCCCGGTCCAGCACCTCCGCCTCGTACCGCTGGAGCTTCTCGATGGGCCCGAAGTCGCGGAGGAACAGGTTGTGCTCCGGGTTGAGCGGACTCAGGGTGTAGGGGTTTTTCACGGCCGAAGTCACAACGGACGGCGCGGCGTCGCGCTCGTACAGGCCGCCGAAGCCGAGCTTCATGCTGCCTTCGCCGCGCCGGCCCCAGGGCGCGGTGGGCACGCCCAGGCGCTCGTATTCGTCCGGCAGGGCGTGCTCGGCCGCCCAGAAGACCATGTACCGCGAGGCGATGTAGCGGGCGAGGTCGCGCTGGCGGGTCAGGCCGAACCGGTCCGCCAGCCGGGCGAAGCCGATCATGCCCTGCGCGCCGTGGCGGGCGCAGTCGATGTTGAGGCACTCGCCGCGCATGTCGGTCCACGGCGCCAGGATCGCCCAGTCCTGGAAGACCTCGAAGTAGGCCTCGATGTCGCGGACGAGCTTCCACTGGCGGCGGACGGCGCCGGCGTCGATCGCGCCGAAGTACACCCCGGCGAACAGCCCGGCCAGGTTCATCCCGCTGTACCAGTCGAAGTCGTAGGTGACGTCGCCGCACCAGTCGAAGATCATCGGATCGCGGGCGACGGTCCTGCCGGTGACGGGCTCGCGGTAAAAGATGTAGGATTCCGGGCGGAACAGGCGCTCGAACCCGCGGACGATGGCCCGGCGGGCGTCGTCGCGCTGCTCGGCCGGCAGCGACCAGACGGCCCACGCCAGCACGCGGAGGTTGTGCAGGATGTCCAGCAGCGAGTCGGGGTCGTAGGTGCCGTCGCCGCCGTAGGTGTGTTTCGGATCGTCGAAATAGGCCCGCAGGTCGCGCGTCATCCGGGCCGCGCGGGCGTCGCCGCTGACGCGGACCGGCGACAGGACCGTCTCCAGGTACGGGCACAGCGGCATGGTGTACCGCAGCACGCCGCCGGAGGCCGTCTCGAACGGGCCGTAGTGGGTGCCCAGGTCGCGCCCGGGCGATCCCAGCGGGCGATTGGCGATGCTGACAGGGTACCCCCCTCGCCGCGCGGCCGACAGGAACGGCGGAATCGGGCTGACGCGGGGCCGTTTGCCGTCGGTCCGCCGGCCCGTCTGGCGGACGTGGACCAGCCCGGCGGCCTCGTCGATGCGGAAGTGCTCGTCCACCTCCTCCGGCAGGGCGCGGATCACCTCCGCCCAGTGGTCCGCCCACCGGCCCAGCTCCGCCAGGCCTCGCCCGTCGCGGAGGCCCGCCAGCTCCTGCCGGTCGATCCTCGCCGACCCGTACAGCGGCATCAGGCTCACCCGCGCGAACGGGCGATCGAAGTGGAAGTCCATGTACTCGTACGTCGTCACCTCGATCCGCTTGGGCCGCGGCCCGTGGAAGACCCACAGCACCGGCACGTCCCAGCGGCCCCGGGGGTCGAAGGTGATCATCCACCGGCCCGTCCAGGCGAGGGCGTCGAGCGACTTGCCCCGCCGCCCGCCCGCCTCAAACAGGTACGCCGCCTGGGGGTTGAACGCCCGCAGCGGGTACCCGCGGGAGTAGTGGGCGATCCGCGCGCCGTCGCGCGTGGGGTAGGCGGCCCACTGCGGGGAGGCCCTCACCTGCCACCGCCACCGCAGCAGGCGGTCGGTACGACTGGCGAAGGTGACCGCCGGCGACACCACGCTGCACAGGACCTCCAGATCCACCGCCGGAAAGCCGTCCTGGGCGGCTGCGGTGTACCGCGCCGTCCGCAGCGTCCACGACCGCGTCCGCTCGACGACGGTGTGCCGCGGCGGCAACTGGAGCGAGCCGATCACCCGCCGCTCGGGCCCGATCAGCAGGAAGCTCGCCCCGCTCCTCTGGTAGGTGAGGTAGCCGTTCTCGGCCGGCTCGAACCCCTCCGCCTGCGCCCCCAGCCGGCCCGCCGAGCCGAACGAGACGCCTTCCTGCCAACCGGCCGGGCGGCCCTTGCCGCGTTCTGCCATGACCATCGTCCTGTGCGCTGCACCGACAAAGCGGGACGTTCCCGCGGAGCGGCCGGTTATACTACCGTCGGTCACGAGATGGCAATCGAAAGGAATCGTCATGGCGTTGCAGACGGTGCGGATCGGCGGGGTCGAGGTCAGCCGGCTGGCCATCGGGGGCAACCCGTTCAGCGGCTTCTCGCACCAGAGCGGCGAGCGGGACCGGGCGATGCGCCGCTACTACACGGTCGAGCGGATCAAGGAGACGCTGCACCGCGCGGAGGCCGCCGGCATCAACACCTTCTTCGGACGCGTGGACAACCACGTCATGCGGACGCTGGAGGAGTACTGGGACGAGGGCGGGACGATCCAGTGGTTCGGCCAGACCGCCTCCGAGCGCGATGACTTTTTGAGGAACATACGGGCCGCGGCGGCCTGTGGGGCCAAGGGGTGTTACCTCCACGGCGGGCAGACGGACCACTTCCACTATCACGGCCGGACCGACCATCTGGCCGCCGCCCTGGCCGCCATGCGGGAGGAGGGGCTGGCGGCGGGCTTCGCCGCCCACCGCACCGCCCCGCACGAGTGGATCCGCGACCACCTCGATCCGGACTTCCAGCTCTGCTGCTACTATGACCCCAGCCCGCGCCTGGACGACCCCAATCACAAGCCCAGCGAGGCCGAGAAGTTCGACCCCGCCCACCGCGACGCCATGGCGGCCACGATCGCCACGCTGAACGCCTCGGCCGTGCACTACAAGGTCCTCGCCGCCGGCAGGACGCCGCCGCGGGAGGCGTTCGAGTACGTCGCCCGCGTCATCCGCCCCCGCGACGTGGTGCTGGTGGGCATGTTCCTGGGCGACGACCCGGACATGATCGAGACGAACGTCCGGCTGTTCGAGCGGATCGTCCAGCCGGCGGTGACGGCGATCTGAGGGGGGCGTGGACGTTTCGTATGCCCGGTCCGAAAACGCGCGTGCCCCGGAGAACGTCCCGTCTCCTCTATGGATGCATGGCGAAGCCAGGGACGCGTCTGTTAGAATCGCACGGATGATCCGGCTTCTGCGAAAACTGTTCGCCCTGCCGTTCATCTGGCTGGGGCAATTGGCTGTCATGCTTCAGCAGCCGGGCCCGGCCATCCCGCTGTTGCGAATGGCCTGGCGGATCAGCGGGGAGGGGCGGATCGGCTTGACGGCACTGGTGCAGGTGTTCCGCGTCTACGGGCGCGAGGCATCGTCGGCCGAGGCCCGGCAGTGGATGCAGAAGCACCCGCGGACGGAGGTCGCCGCCTGGGCGGGCCTGCTGGCCTTGGACAGCAAACGGCTGGAAGATGCCCGGCAGATGCTGGACCGAGGCCTGCAGCTCGGGCGCGACCGGGAAGGAATGCTGGACATGCTCCAGTTGCGTGTCATGCTGGTGGAGGGGGACACCGGCCGCTTGCGGCAGTTCTGCCGGGACATGGAGGCGCGCCGGGACGCGACACCCCAGGTGAGCAAGACGATCCTGAGCTTCCTGGCGATGGACGCTTTGGAGGGCGGTCGATTCGACGAGGCCCGGCGCCGGGCGTCGTTCCTGCTTCAGGTGGAGGACAGCGCCGCCGCCCACGTGGTCCTGTGGGCCTTGGCCACCCGGGACGGCAGAGAGGATGTCGCCGCCAGGCACCTCCGCCGGGCCTCGGCCTGCGATCGTCTCGAGTGCCTGTCGCAGCAGGCTGTCGCTGCGGACGCGATCGGGGACACGGAGCAGTCGCGCCGATGCCTGGCCGAGCTGCACGAGACCCGCCCGGAGTTCGCCGAGGGCATGGAGGAACGCCTTGCGCGCCGCAGGGAGCAGCAGGCATGAGGATCGACCTGGAAACCGCCAAGCTGTTCCTGCCCGCCCTGGTGGTGGGGATCACCGTCCACGAGTTCGCCCACGCCTGGACGGCCAGCCTGCTGGGCGACAACCTCGCCCGGCGGCAGGGGCGGGTCAGCCTGAACCCGCTGCGCCACCTCAGCCCGCTGGGGACGCTGGTGATCCTGTTCCTGCCCTTCGGCTGGGGCCGGCCCGTGCCGGTCAACCTGTACAACTTCCGACGCCCCAAGTGGGACTATCTGCTCAGCAGCCTCGCCGGGCCGGCGGCGAATATCCTCACCGCCGCGCTGATCCTGCCGCTGACCTACCTGACCCGGCACACGCTGGCGTTCGGCCTGGCCGGCGAGGCCCGGATGGTGCTGGTGCACAACATCGTCGTCAGCGCCTTCCTGCTCAACCTGCTCCTGGCGACGCTGAACCTGCTGCCGATCCCGCCGCTGGACGGGTCGAAGATCTGGCCGGTGCTGATTCCGCGCCTCAAGACGGCCTTGGAGGGGCGGATGACGCTGGTCTTCCTGATCGGCGTGTTCGCGCTGCTGTCGACGGGTGCGCTGAACCGCGTGTTCGACGCGGTGATCACCCCCGCGCTGCGACTGCTGCCCGCGACAGACGGGGTGGTCTTCAACGGGCACCTGGCGCGATGGCAGAGAGAGTTCCAGGCGGGGCGCTACGAGCAGGCCCGCCAGAGCATTGACGCCGCCCTGGCCGTCTGTCCAGACTCCGCGCACGCGCTGTACGGCCGCGCCGAAACGCTGGCGGAGCTGGGGCAGTGGGAGCCCGCCCTGGCGGACATCGACCGGGCCATCGAGCTGAACGATTTCGAGCCGGATTACCTCACCCTTCGGGCGAGGATTCTGGAGGCGCTGGCCCGGCCCGACGAGGCGGCGGCGGACCGGAAACGCGCCGAGCTGCTCCGCGGCCCGGGGGAGTAGCCTCGATCTTCGCACTTCGAACTCCCACAGGTTACAAACCTGTGCCACCTTGCCCCGCTTCGCCCTGCTGATACAATGCCCTACCCGCCCGGCGGGCAGGCCGGGCAGGTATTGGAAGGAGCGCAGGAAATCATGGCGTGGGAGAAGTCGGACCGGCTGAAGGCGTTGCCGCCGTATGTGTTCGCGGAGATCGACCGGGCGAAGCGGGCGGCGATCGCGGCCGGGAGGGAAGTGACCAACTTCGGCGTCGGCGACCCCGACCGGCCGACGTTCGGCTTCATCGTCGAGGCGATGCGAAAGGCCGTGGGCGACCCGGCCAACCACCGCTACCCCTTTGACGAGGGCGTGCCCCAGTTCCGCGCCGCCTGCGCGAAGTTCATGGCCGAGCGGTACGGCGTGACGCTGGACCCGGCCACCGAGATCATTACCTCCATCGGCTCGAAGGAGGCCATCGCCCACATGCCCCTGGCGGTGGTCAACCCGGGCGAGGCGGTCCTGGTTCCGCGCCCGGGCTATCCGGTGTACAACTCGGCGGCGGTCTTTGCCGGCGGCGAGCCGGTGTACATGCTCCTGACCGCCGAGAACGACTGGCTGCCTGACCTGGACGCCATCGACGACGCCACGGCCGAGAAGGCCAAGCTGATCTACGTCAACTACCCCAACAACCCCACCGGCGCGGTCGCCGACCTCCGGTGGTACGAGAAGCTGGTGGACTGGGCGCGGCGCCACCGGGTGATCATCGCCAACGACGCCGCCTACAACGAGACGTACTACGACGACCCGCCGCCGAGCATCTTCGAGGTGGACGGGGCGCGCGAGCTGGCGGTGGAGTTCCACTCGCTGAGCAAGACGTTCAACATGACCGGCTGGCGGTTGGGCTGGGTGGCCGGCAACGCCGAGCTGGTGGGGGCCCTGGCGGCGGTCAAGGGCAACTGCGACTCGGGCCAGTTCAACGCCGTGCAGTGGGCGGGCATCGCGGCCCTGGAGGGCATCGCCCGCGAGGAGGTGCTCGCCCAGCGCCGGATGTACCGCCGGCGCCGCGACGCGTTGTGCGAGGGCTTGGCGGGCCTGGGATACGAGGTCACCCCGCCGCCGGCGACGTTCTACGTGTGGGCGAAATGCCCCGCCGGCGTGGGGTCGATGGACTTCGCCAAACGCTGCCTGGCGGAGGCGAGCGTGGTGTTCATCCCGGGGATCGGATTCGGCGACCCCGGCGAAGGCTACTTCCGCGCCGCCCTGACCGTCGAGGCCGAACGGATCGCCCAGGCGATCGAACGGTTGGGGAAGCTTTCCTGGTAAGGCCGTGAGCTCGCCCCGCGTCGTTTAGCCGCGACCCGCAGGGGAGCGCGTCGGTGGCGGGCGGTCCCGCGGGTACGGTGCAACGATGCGCGCTCCCCTGCGGGTCGCGGCTAAACGTGGGAGAGGTGGCAAACGGCGAAAATGCCAACCATCGCACATATCGGGTTGGGCAGCAACGTCGGCGACCGGGCGCAGACGCTGGTGGACGCCCTGAAGGCGCTCCAGGCCGCCGAGGGCGTCACCGTCCGGGCGATCTCCCACATGATCGAGACCGCCCCCGTCGGCGGGCCGGCCGGGCAGGGCAAGTACCTCAACGCGGCCGCGGAGGTCTCCACCGACCTGACCCCGCGCGAGCTGCTGGCGGTCCTCAACGGGATCGAGCACGCCCTCGGCCGGCGGCGCCCCGCCGAGGATCGCTGGGGCCCCAGGACGTGCGACCTCGACATCCTCCTGATGGGCGATACCGTGATGGAGACGGCGGAGTTGACGATTCCCCACCCCCGCATGCATGAGCGGCTGTTCGTGCTCAGGCCGCTGGCGCAGATCGCCCCCCGGGCCGTCCACCCGGTGCTGGGCAAGACGATCGCCGAGCTGCTGGCCGAAGCGGAGGGCAAATAGGTGCCCGCGTCGCTGATCAGCGTCATCGGCCCGCCGGCCTCCGGCAAGACCACCCTGGCCGAGCTGCTGGCGGAGGAGCTGCCCGCCGGTCTCCTCCGCGAGGACTACGCCGGCAACCCCTTCCTGGCCGCGTCCTACCTCGGCGACCGCCGGTTCGCGCTCCAGTCCCAGCTCTACTTCCTGTTCTCCCGGCTCGCCCAGCTCAACTGCCAGAGATGGCCCGCCGAGGGGGTGTTCGTGACGGACTACGGGTTCTGCCAGGACGCGGTCTACGCGGCCGCGAGCCTCTCGGCCGCCGACATGGCCCTGTACCGCCGCCTGGCGGCGGGCGCCGGGGAGACGGTCAAGCCCCCGGACGTGCTGGTGGCGCTGTCCGGGCCGGTGGAGCTGCTGCTGGAGCGGATCGACCGCCGCGGCAGGGGGTTCGAGCGGTCGTTCACGGGGGGCTTCCTGGACGGGCTTGCCCGGGCGTATGATGCGATCGTCGCCGACTGCCGCTGCCCGGTGATCGAGGTGGACGTGGGGAAGGTGGACATCACCGCCCCGGAAGCCCGGGCGGGGCTGCTGCGGCGGATTCGGGAGGTGCTGGAATGAAGGTCGCCCGCACGGTGGAGGAGATTCGCGCCTTGGTGGCACAGGCCCGCGCCGCCGGGGCGCGGATCGGCATGGTCCCGACGATGGGCGCCCTGCACGCCGGGCACTACAGCCTGATCGACGCCGCCCGGTCTGCCGGCGACTTCCTGGTGGTCAGCATCTTCGTCAACCCGACCCAGTTCGGCCCGAACGAGGACTACCGGACCTATCCGCGGACCTGGGAGGCCGACTGCGGGGGCTGTGAGGCGCACGGGGCGGACGCCGTCTTCGCGCCGACGCCTGAAGTGATGTACCCGGAGGGCTTTGC
>DASRZG010000232.1:0-9424 GCA_035686585.1 Phycisphaerae bacterium | reverse complement strand
AGAAGTGGTCCTCGTCCAGGGCGCAGGAGTAGAAGCGGTTCTGCCAGAGGTGCCCGCTGCGGCCGTGGAGGCGGTTGACGTACTGTGTGTACAGCCAGTGCGTCCGCCCGACGGCCTTGGCCAGCGACTCCGGCCCCGCCGGCGTGGCAATCAGGTGGACGTGGTTGGTCATGAGGCAGTAGCCGCTGACGGAGAGCCCGAACCGCTCGGCCTGCTCGCGGAGGATTTCCAGGTACGCCCGCCGGTCGTCGTCGACGAAGAACACATGCTGGCGGTTGTTGCCCCGCTGAGTGATGTGATGCGGAGATCCCGGAATGACGATCCGCGCGACCCGTGGCATGACACGATGCTACCAGCTCCCCGACAGGCGTGCAAGCACATAATAGGTGACTGTCCCTACTTGAAAGCTTCGTCGCCACCCTCTGGGGCAAAAAGGGGACCCAATTGACCCCAATTGACACGCGCGGAAAGGTCGACCGACGATACCTCCGCCCGGGCGCCACAGTGGCACGGGCTGCAAGCAGCCCGTGGCACCCGCCCCCCGTATGGGCGTTCTATCTCGCCCCCGGCCCTTGTGGCCGGGGGCTACGCCATCCGAACCCCGTGGCAGGACACCCCCCAGGAAACCACAGTGGCACCCAGCCGTTGCGGCCCTTCGGGCAACCCACGGACTCCGTGATCCTTGACCGTCCCCGGGCGGGGCGCAACAATGGCACCAGGATACCCCAGTGGAGGAAGCCTTCCGGCATGGAAACGTCAGCCAGCAACGCCGCCGCGCCCGGGCGAATGGACGTCCTGCCCGACCTGTTCATCGTCCCCGAGCTGGCGCCCCCGCGCGTCACCGTCCGCTTCACCCCGCCGCCGGGCTGCTCGTCGTGCACATGGGAGATCGCCGACGGCGACGGGCGGACCGTCGCCGGCGGGACGGAGCGGATCCTCGAGGGCGCGCCCGCCGAATTCGGCGTCGACATGCCCGGATGCAGGCCGTGGACCGTCGAGACCCCCCACCTCTACGCCCTGCGGATGCGCCTGGCGGGCGTGGGCGGCGAAACCGCCGTCGCGGAGACCTTCGGCATGCGGACCATCGCCGCCGTCGGCCGGGAGGTCCACGTGAACGGCCGGCCGTTCCTGGTGCGGGGCACCATCCGCGGGCGGGAGGCCCACGAGCATCCCAACCTCGCCGACCTGCCCGAGGAGGAGTTTTTCGCCAAGAGCTTCCGCGCGGCCAAGGCCTACGGGTTCAACCTCGTCCGCTTCCACTCCCGGGTGCCGTCGGAGGGGTGCTTCGCCGCCGCCGACCGGCTTGGGATGTTCATCCACGTCGAGTACCGCACCTACTTCGGCCTGTATCAGAAGGAGCGCGAGCTGCTCGACGACACCGACCAGCTCATCGACCTGGACGGCTGGCGCGAGATGATCCTCCGCCTGCGGAACCACCCCTCGCTGATGGTCTACTGCATCGGCAACGAGATCCGCCACCCCGGCACCAATCCCGCCGTCGAGCGCATCGCCGACATCACCCACCGGCTCGATCCCACCCGCCTGTTCATCGACACCTGCGCCCACGGCGAGTTCGACCGGACGTACGTGGACATCGACGTCCAGCACATGGGGTACTTCTACCCCTTCGGCCGCCACGCCGACATGTTCGAGAACACCCAGAACTGGCTGATCTTCGGCTCCTGCACCGGGCTTGCCATGACCGATCCGGCCGGCGATGCCGAAGCCGACGCCCCCTACCGCCTGAGCCGCTCCATCCAGCCCGACCGCCCCGTGCTGGCGCACGAGATCTGCCACTACGCCGGCCTGCGGGACCTGGACGCGCTGGACGCGAAGTTCCGCGACAGCGGCGCGCCGAGGCCCTGGTGGATCGACGAGCTGCGGAAGCTCCTGGACGCCAAGGGCCTCTCCGGCGACTACGCCCGGATGCTGGCCGCCTCCAAGCGGTTCCAGATGGTCAACTGGAAGCTGGGCATCGAGGCCGCCCGGCGGAGCGCCATCCTGGCCGGATTCCACTTCCTCCAACTGGCCGACACCGACCGCTACGAGAACAGCAACGGCATCCTCGACTGCTTCGACGACCCCGTCGGCGTGGACCCCGACGAATTCCTCCGCTTCAACGGCGAGACCGTGCTCCTGGCGGACCTGCCGCGGCGGACGTTCTTCGAAGGCGAATGGCTCACCGTGCCGATCCTGCTGTCGCACTACTCCTGCCGGATCGCCGGCCAGGCGACACTGGCGTTCCGCCTGAGCGGGTCCGGGGTGGCCGTTTCGGGGCAACTGGGCGGCATCGACCTGGACCACCGCGGCCGGCGCGAGATCGGCCGGCTCCACCTGAAGCTGCCGGAAACGCCCTCGCCCCGGGCCCTCACGCTGACCGTCTCGCTGGCCGCCGACGCCGGGCCGATCGTCGCAAACAGTTGGCGCCTCTGGCTGTACCCGAACCGGCCCGCGGAGGTCGCCTTCCCGCCCTGCAAGGCCGTGCTGGACGGCATCAATCTCGCCCTGCGATATCCCCAGCTCGCCCAGGCGGGTCCCGCCGACGCCCCGGGTCCGGAAAGTCTGCTGATCGCCAACCGGTTCAGCGAGGCCGTCCTGGAGCATCTGGCCGCGGGGGGCGACGTGCTGATGCTGTACCGCGCGGCCGAGACGCGCAGCCGGCGCTTCCCCGCCGAGCCGGAGACGCTGTACCTGCCCGCCACGTGGGACCGGTTCAAGGGGGTCATCTGGGACCGCGGAACCAATCTCGGCGCGTTCATCCGCGACAGCGCCGCCCTGGCCGGCTTCCCGCACGACGGGTTCCTCGACCTTCAATTCCACGGCCTGGTGGACGATTGCGACAAGATCGTGCTGGACGACTTCCCCTGCCCCGTCACGCCGATCATTCAGGGCGTCGACAAGGCCAGCCGGGACCGCTTCGACGTCCACACCTTCGGCCTCCGCGAGCTGCAGCCGGAGTGGACCATGCGGAAGTTCGCGTACCTGTTCGAGGTCCGCGTCGGGGGCGGGCGGATGCTGGTCAGCGGCATGAACTTCACCGGCCTGAACACCGGCTGCCCGGAGGCTTGCGCGATGTTCGAGAGCCTGCTCGCCTATGTCGCCGGGGACGGCTTCCAGCCGGCCGCCCGGATCCCGGTCGAGGCCCTCCGCGACTACCTCCGCGCCAAGGCCGCCGCCCCGCGGATCCGCGAACGGATGATGACCCAGTACTGGCAGCTCGACGACGCCCCCCTCGAATCCGCCCGATACTGGAAAGAGGCCGAGGCCTGGATCCGCAGGTAGGGGGGGCCAACCGGCCCACCACGATGACCCCGTGCACGACGTGGTGGGCGAGTTCGCCCACCCTACGCCTTGTCCTGCTCGGTTCCGCACGGAGGCAAGCCGGACAAGGAAACGACTCCATGTCCGGGGCACCCAATCTGTCACCTGTGGGAGCCTCGTGGACCCGTCACTGTCCCCGCAGATCCAGGCACTTCATCGTCCTGTTGTCGCGGACGATCAGCTTGCCATCGGAGAAGGACATGCACGCCCAGACCGTCTTCTTCTGGTCCAGGACCTTCGCCTCCGCCAGTTGCTTGTAGGCGTCGGGGCTCGCCTGCACCAGCCGGAGCGTCCCGCCCGCCGGGTTGGCCCCGTCCATCGCCAGGATCAGATCGTCCACCAGGATGGCGTCGCCCATGTCAAAGCCCGGCTGCTTGCCCGTCTTCCAGAGGATCTTGCCGGTCAGGTCCAGGCACACCAGGCCGATGACCCCACTGTTCTGCACGCTGTTGCCGTTGAGGTACAGGTGCCCCTTGTAGAACAGGGCGTTGTGCAGGTGCCCGCTGACCATCGTCTCCCGCTCTTTGGCCTTCTCCTCGCCCGACTTGTCCTTGCCATCCGCGCCCCGCATCCGGCCCTTGTCGTTCCACAGCGCCGTCGTCACGTACTGATCGCCCTTCTTCTCGACCTGGAACATCGCGCTGCCAGCGTCGTAGCCGCCCGTCAGGAAGAAGCGATCCTCCCCGCACCAGACCGGCGACGGGATCGGGATACCGCACGCCCACTTGTCGAACGTCCAGAGGACCTTGCCGTCGGCCGGATCGATCCCCACCACGTTCACCCGGCCCTTGCCGGCCACCTGGCTGAGCATGACGATGGTCTCCTTCCCGGCCACCGTGAAGACGGCCGGGGAGGCATAGGCGGTGTCCCACGAGCCGATGGGCTGGGACTGCCAGGCGACCTCGCCGTCGGCCTTTTTGTACGCCAGGACGCCGACCTTCTTGTTCTGCGGGGCGACGATCACCAGGTCCTTGTACAGCACCGGCGACTGCGTCACGCCCCACACCGGCAGCTTGGTGGCGTCGCCGAAGTCCTTCAGCAGGTTGTGGCTCCAGAGCGCCTTGTGGGTCTGCTTGTCCACGCAGTGCACGGCGCCGAAGCAGCCGACCGTGTAGACGCACTTGTCGTCCACGGCCGGCGTCGAGCGCGAGCCGGGGGACGGCACGTCCTTGGCGGTCTCCTCGTAGGCGAACGTCCAGTCCTCCTTGCCCGTGGCCAGGTCGAGGCAGCGCAGCACCTCTTCCTTGCGCGGCACGCGGTCGAGCACGTACACCTTCCCCCCGCTGATGGCCGCCCCGCCGAAGCCCGGGCCGAGGTCGAAGCGCCACAGCTCCTTCGGCCCCCCTTCGGGCCAGGTGCGGGCAATCCGTCCGCCCTCCGTCACGCCGTTGCGGTCGGGGCCCAGGAACTGGGGCCAGTCGGCCACCGCCAGAGTTGAGATCATCGCCGTCAGAACGAGGGTCAACGTACGCATGCGGGTCTCCTTGGCACCGGATACGCCATCCTCCCAGCCGCTTCTCCTGGCGACCCGGGCATAGCGGCCGGACAATACCGCGCATCACACCCGGGCGTCAACAGACGGGGTCACTGACCCGTTCCCTCGTCGCCCCGAGGAGGTCCTGCGCGGCGCCGGCGGAGCGCAGCGCCCGCGACACCCACACGATGCCGATGCATCCGACGACCACGTCGGTCACCAGCCGCCCTCCAAAGACGCCATGGACGCCCCAGAAGTGCGAGCCGAGAACCGACAGCGGTATCAGCAGCACCAGGACACGCACGGCATTGAGCACGGTGGCGGAGACCGGCTTGTGCATGCCGGTCAGGAAGAACCCGCAGTACCGGTGCACCTCCATCATCCCGTAGCCGAAGGAGATGATGCGGATATAGGACACGAGCGTACCGGCGACCTTCGGCTCGTCGGTAAACGCCGCCGCCAGGGCCGGGGCGGCCAGGAAGAACGCCACGGCCACCATGCCGCCGTAGCCGATCGCGAACCAGGTGGCAACCTTCCGGGCCTCGCGAACGCGGTCCATGCGGCCGGCCCCGAAGTTCTGGCTCACGAACGGCGTCAGGGAGATGCCCAACGCCATGGGGACCATGAACGCGAACATCTCGATCCGCCCTGCCGTCCCCGTGGCCGCGACGGCCTCGTTCCCGAATCCGCTCAGGAGTCTGGTGATGACCGTCGCCGAGATCGGCATCAGGATCATGCTGAGGATGCTCGGCACGGCAAAGCGCGTGATCCTGCGCAGGGAGTCGGCGTACTCCGTGAGTCTCCAGGTGCCCAGGGTCAGCAGGCGGTGCTTCCTGAGGAGCAGGTGGATCAGCCACACGGTCGAAACGACACGGGCGATCACGGTGGCCAGGGCCGCCCCCCGGATGCCCATGGCGGGGCAGCCGAGGTAGCCGAAGATCAGGATCGGGTCGAGAATCACGTTCAGAATCGTCCCCAGGATCATCAGTTGGCTGACGGCCCTGGAATCGCCGGCCGAGATCAGGGTGCCATGGCCCACCATGGGCAAGGTCATGAATACCGCGCCGAGGTACCAGGTGCGCATGTACTCGCCGATGAGCGGGAGAGTCCGGGCGTCGGCTCCGAGCCGCGTGAAGATCGGGACGATCAGGAAGTATCCGCCCACCGACATGACGGCCGTGACGACCAGCGTCAGCCATGTGCCGTGGGTGACCAGCCTGGCTGCATCGTTCTGGTCGTGACGGCCGATCGCGTGCGAGACCAGCGTCGTGACGCCGGAGCCGATGCCGCGGGCCACGCAGGCCAGCAGCATGACCACCGGGAACGTGAAGCCCATCGCGGCCAGCGGGAGCGTTCCCAGACGGGAGACGAACCACGTGTCCGTGAGGTTGTAGGCGTTCATGGCGAACGTCCCGGCCAGCATCGGAAAGGCCATCGAAAACAGCGTCCGCGTCACGCTCCTGCGAACCAGAACTGCCATGAAGGCCTACCTTCCCTGCCCTTCGGCCCCGGCCCGCGGCTTCATGCAGGCCGATCCGCTCGACGGAAACAGCCCGAGGGATCGGAGGGGTCGGCAGCCTCTCCGGCGTTTCCTGGCGAGCACTTCGGGGCTGTTACGATCTCCGCGGCCGGGGCAGGCGAGCAAATGCTATCCGCGCAACGGGACCCCGTCAAGCAAGGGGCGGCCTCGCCGGACGGGCGCAGCGGCGGCTATAATGCCGCGTTACGGCCCGCGCCAACGCCGCGGGCCCGCGGGGCACGTTAGGGGTGATCCACCCGTCAACGACAGCGGGAGTCTGACATGGACACGGGGAATGGTATCCGTCTGCTGCTGCTTGACATCGGCGGCGTGCTGCTGAGCAACGGCTGGGACCACAACATGCGCCGGGCGGCGGCGGATCAGTTCGGCCTGGACTACGAGGAGATGAACGATCGCCACCACCTCACCTTCGACACGTACGAGGAGGGCAAGACCAGCCTGCAGGTCTACCTCCGCCGCGTGGTGTTCCACAAGCCCAGGGACTTCACGATGGAACAGTTCCGCCAGCACATGTTCGCCCAGTCCCGCCCGCACCCGGAGATGATCGAGATGCTCCGCGAGGCCGCCCGGCGAAACCGCCTGCGGGTGGGCGCGGTTTCCAACGAGGGGCGCGAGTTGAGCGACTACCGCATCAGCACGTTCCACCTGGCGGAGTTCGTGGAGTTCTTCGTCTGCTCATGCTACGTGCATTTCCGCAAGCCGGACGAGGACATGTACCGCATCGCCCTCGACATCGCCCACACCCGGCCGGAACGGGCCGTTTACATCGACGACCGCGCGATGTTCGCCGAGGTCGCCCGCGGGATGGGCATCCACGGAATCCATCACACGAGCCTGGAGACGACGCGCGAGGCGCTGTCCGGCCTGGGCCTGAGCGTGCCCGAACCGTCGCGCGCCCCCTGACGCCGCGCCGCCAGGGGCACCCTTGGCGGCCCTGGGGTACTCGTCCTTGTGTTCGGCCCACCAGCCGCTGACTGCCGCTATGACGGCCTTGCGAGCCGCGGGAGCGGGATCCTCGGGCAAGGGGATCGACAGCTTCGCCGCTTTGACCATCCACCAGGCCGCCCAGTATCCGGCATCGGGTGAGAACTTCCCATTTTCCAGCGCCGATGCAACATAGGGCATGAGCATCTTGACCGTCGCCGGGGCGAGAACCTTCTGCACCGGATGGACGTACATCACCTGTCGGAAGGCCTCGTATCCGACCTTCGGGTCTTCGTGCTCGATCAGCCGCGCCGCCGCCAGAACGGCCTCGGCCCGGCCGGAATAAGCCAGCGCACTGACGAACCCGGAGACATGATCAAGTTGCCGGCCGGCCGACGCCCCCTCCATCCCTTTGATCGCCGCCTCAATCTCCCTGAGCACGGCCTCGACCGTTCCGTCCACGCCGGCGCGTGCCAGGATTCGATAGGCCGACGCCCGCATGGCCGGACTCTTGCTCGACGTCTTCGCCCGGACATCGTCCAGCACGGCTTCCCCCCCGGCCTCCCATAGCAGGCGGACAAGGTGCCCGTTGGCCGGCTCGGCCGCCAGCCGCTGCCGGAAGAACGGGACCGACTTGGCGCCTTCCAACTCGATCAGGCGCTCGGCGCTGCCGAGACGGTTGGCCATGTTGCCAATTCCGGCCTCGAGGAGCGACTGGCGGATCCACTCGGCTTCGGTCCCGTGCTGGTTGCGCTGCCACCACTCGTTCACACGGCGGGCAATTTCCTGGCGAGTCGCGTCATCGGCGTTCGCCAGGTAGGCGCCCCTTCCCCGTGGCTTGTCGAACTGCCGGGCGGATATGGCCTCGATGATCTCAACCGCCACGTCGCCATAGCGCAGGATATGGTCCCCGTTCAGGCCTTCGGACCGGGACCGGGTCGGGCGCCGATCCGCCAGCATCGCGATCAGAACGGGGACGGCGCCCTTGCCCAGCTTCCTCAAGGCCGTCGCGGCGTTGTCGCCGGATGCGCTTCGAAACGACCCCAGGACCCGGACCTTGCCCGGCACCATGAAGGCACGCTCCTGCACATCCCGAAGCTTGTACACCAGGTAGTCAATCCGCTGCCTGGCCGTCAGGGCCGCCGGATCCTTCGGCTCCTGGAACCCGGCGTCCTCCTTGGCCATTTGCCCAAGCAGTCCGGCCAGCTCGCGGGCGACTGGGGCATTGCGATGTCCCGGATTTCGATCCGCCATCGCGGCGAATCGCTTGCTCGCCAGTTCGCGCGAGCCGGCCTCGTCACAGAGAAAAGCGGACGCGGCCTCGAATTCCTGCCGGGCCCACGGCGCCATCGCTTGCCGGGCCAACGCGGCTATTGCGTCGTCCGAGGGCCCCGTGGCCAGGCGACGGAGCACCTCCCTGGCCGGGGCGGTCTTGATCCGCCCGAGGATCGACACGGCTCGACCCAGCCGGCGCGTCTCGGCCTCATCCGGCTGGATCTTTGTCAACTTCGCCACGAGCTGCGTGAGCCGCAGGCGTCTCTCCGCCGACAAGCCCTCATCGTCCAGGGCTGCTCTCAGCACTGGCAGAGCAGGCCGGCCGATCTCCTCGAGCGCCTTGTGCGCCTTCGCTCGAACGGCAAATCGATCGTCATCCAGTTCCGCGATGAGCCCCTTGGCTCGCCCAGCGGTCTCGGCGTCCGGCAGCAGTCGGCTGCTCAGGAATTCGACGGCCTTGTCCCCCATGGCCACCATCGCCAGGGCCCCCTTGTCCGCCCGGCCGGGATCGCCCGACGCCAGTTCGCCCCACAGGCGGTCCAGCTCCTTCCCCGCGGGTTCTTCCGGGCGGATTTCCGTGACGGTCGGCGGATCGGTGAGGATGATCTTATCCTCGCCATCGCCCTGCTCGTAGGAAGCGCCCCGGACGTACTCCCCCTTGGCCATGACCATGAAAGCCTCTTGAACGCCGTAGGAGATGGTCACACGGCCGTTGCCGTGGCTCATCCCTCCTCCCCCATGGGCGCATGTGAGGATGAGCCTCATCTGCTCCATCGTCCAACCGGGCTTGACCAGCGCGGCCAGTTCACGCCACATGGCCAACCCCGCATTGTGGTGCTTGACGCGGATCTTTATCGCCTCAGCCAGCGACTGGGTGACCTCCCTCGGCA
>DASRZG010000231.1:0-2968 GCA_035686585.1 Phycisphaerae bacterium | reverse complement strand
CCGGCTACTGGCAGCTCGTACACGATCACTGGAAGCGGTGCCAGGGAGACGACGGGGGCTGGTGCTACCAGGAAAAGGGCCCCAGCTACGGCTCGATGAGCGTGGCGGGCCTGGCGACGATGTTCATCTGCTTCGACGCCCTGTACTCCGACCAGTTCGCCAAGTGCCTCGCCGAGACGGACTATCCCCCGATCGAACGGGGACTCAAGTGGCTGGACAGGAACTTCTCGGCCGAGACCAACCCGGGTCTCGGGACGGAGCGCTACCACTACTACCTGTACGGCGTGGAGCGCGTGGGCCTGGCCAGCGGGTACAAGTACTTCGGCGGCAAGGACTGGTACAAGCTGGGCGCTCAGGCCCTCCTGGCGACCCAGGGCGAAAACGGCGGCTGGCGCGACCCGGTCAAGACCGCCTTCGCGGTGCTGTTCCTGGCTCGCGGGCGGCACCCCGTGCTGTTCAACAAGCTCCGCTACGAGGGCGACTGGAACAGCAGGCCCCGGGACCTGGCCAACTTCACCCGCTGGGCGAGCCGGCACTTCGAGCGGACCGTCAACTGGCAGATTGTCGACCTCAACGTTCCCGTCCGCGAGCTGCACGACGCGCCCATCCTGTACATCTCCGGGGCGTCGGCCCCGACGTTGAGCAAGCAGGACGTCGCCAAGCTGCGCGAGTTCGTCCTCCAGGGAGGGATGATCCTGTCCGAATCCGCCTGCAACAGCGCCGCGTTCACCCTGGCGATGGGGAAGATCTACACCGAGATGTTCCCCCTCCACCAGCTCAAGCGGCTGCCGGCGGACCACCCGATCTACGACCAGCACTTCGAGGTCGGCGCCGAGCGGCGGTCCCTGTGGGGGGTCTCCAACGGCGTGCGGATGCTGGCCATCCACGCCCCGGCCGAGCTTTCGCTCGCCTGGCAGCTCCGCCGCGAGTTGACGGACTCCGATACCTTCAAGCTCGGGGCCAACATCTACCTGTACGTCACCGACAAGGAGATTCTGCCGCCGCGGGGCGTCGCCCGCTGGCCAGCGGCCAAGGCCTTCGCCCCCGCCGAGACCGTCCGGGTCGCCCGCGTCAAGTACGCCGGCGACTTCGACCCCGAGCCGCTGGCGTGGAAGCGGTTCGCCATCCTCATGGGCAACCAGCACGGGGTGAATGTGGAGGTGGGCGAGCCGGTCGAGATGCCTGCCCTCGACGCCGCCCGCACCCCCGTCGCCGCCATGACCGGCGTGACCGCGTTCACCCTCTCCGACGCCGAGCGGACAGGCCTGCGCAAATTCCTCCAAGCCGGCGGAACGCTGATCGTCGACGCCGCCGGCGGGTCCGAGGCCTTCGCCACCGCCGCCGAGAAGGAGTTTGCCGCTCTGCTGGGGCCGGACGCTCTCACGACGCTGCCGGCCGGCCATGCCGTGTTCACCTCCGCCGGGCCGAAGATCGAGACGATCGCCTGGCGCCGGGCCCTGCGCGACGCGGGCCGGAGCAAGGACCGGGCGGTGATCCGGGCGTTCCAAGTCAACGGGCGTGCGGCGATCCTGCTGTGCCCGGACGACCTGACCGCCGGTCTGGTCGGCTACGCCCAATGGGGCCTGAAAGGGTACAAGCCCGAAACGGCCTTCGCGCTGATGCGGAACATGGTCCTGTACGCCGCCGGCAGGAAGCTCCCCGCCGCCGGACACGAGCCCGCACCGGCCAGCGACCGGAACTGGTAAGCGAGGCCCGCCGCCTTGAGACGCGGGGCCCGGGTGGCACCCTCAAGCCGTCGTTTGGCTTGAGGGTGTGCGAATTCGGACAGAACCCGGGAATCGGAAAGTGCTCCAAGGCAGCTCCACGCGCGTTCGCCACCCTCAAGCTGCGCTTGAGGGTGCCACCCAAATCGGGTGTAATTCGTGTTCCCAGAAAGGAGCGGTGCGATGCGGATTTCGCTGATCCCGGACGAGTACACCAACGATCCCGCCACCGGGTTTGAGCTGGGCAGGCGGTGGGGGGTGGAGCATTTCGAGATCCGGTACGCCTACCGGTTCCGCGTGCCGGTCGGCCCGGCCTGGGCGGCGGATCGGGTGGCGGCGGCGGTAAAACGGTACGGCGTGACCGTCACCGCCATCTCGCCCGGTCTGTTCAAGCCGGTCATGAACACCGACGGGGCGAAGGTGCCCCTGACCACCGAGACGCCCGAGGAGATCCGCCGCCACCTCGACGTGCTGCTGCCGGAGTTCTTCGCCTTCGCCGAGAGGCTGGGCACCCGGAACATCGTCGTGTTCGCGCTGCCCCGGTCCCCCGAGCAGGCCGAGATGCCGGCGGTGGTGGTTGAGTCCCTCGCCGAGGCGGCCGGGCGGGCCGAGACAGAGGGCTTCCAACTGCTGCTGGAGAACGGCGGGGGCTCCTGGGCGGACACGGGCGCCGGCACGGCCCGGCTGCTGGAGGCGGTCGGATCGGACGCCCTCCGCCTGACGTGGGACCCCGCCAACGCCGCCCGGGCGGACAGGGCGGTCGATCCCGTCGCCGACGGGTATCCCCTGGTCCGCGGGAAGGTTGGCAACGTCCACGTCAAGGACATGGCCGTCCGGGACGGCAAGGGCGTCTGGATCATGATGGGCGACGGCGTGATCGACTGGCCCGCCCAGTTGGCCGCCTTGGCCGCCGACGGCTACGACGGCTGCCTGACGATGGAATCCCACCTCCAGTACGAGCCCGGCGAGGACGTCAACCTCGTCGCTCGCATGGAGGAGTTCCTGGGGCGGGTTCGCGGGATGATGTGACGAATGGGTGCCCCGGACAAGCCGCAGTTTGGCTTGTCCGGCTTCGGGCCGGTGCCCGAACGGCGCCGGACAAGGTAAACGACACCTTGTCCGGGGCACCCCCATTTTGGAGAGATGGGTGCCCCGGACAAGCCGCAGTTTGCTTGTCCGGCCTTGCCCCGTGTGGAACGGCGCCGGACAAGGAAACGACGCCTTGTCCGGGGCACCCCCATTCC
>DASRZG010000230.1:0-18595 GCA_035686585.1 Phycisphaerae bacterium | reverse complement strand
CGCGATGATCTCCGCCGCCCGCCGGGCGGGGTTCGCGTTCGTGAAGGTCGACCACCAGGCCGCCGGCTTCGAGCAGTACCGCGGCACCGCCAACGCCGCCGCGGCCGCCGCCCGCAACGCCCAGTCCCTCGAGGCCGCCTGCGCCCACCACATGGACGGGCTGATCAACTGCATGGCCCACGGGCCGGTGTGTCCGTTTAACACGCGCTGCTCGGCCGTGACGCGATGCAGTGAGGACTACCGCATGGGCGACCTCGCCCGCGCCCGCCGCCACCTGCACAACAGCTACGCCAACATCCCCTGGATGGGCCAGACCGTCTGGGGCGACCACGACATGTTCCACTCGTCCGACCCCGTCGCCGGGCGGATGATGGCGGTCTCCAAGGCCCTGTCCGGCGGGCCCGTGTACCTGTCCGACAGGCCGGAGGAATTCAACCTCGACCACATCCGCCCGCTCTGCCTCGACGACGGCCTGCTGCTCCGCCCGCTGGCGCCGGCGGCCCCGCTGCCGGAAAGCCTCTTCCTCGACCCGTTCGCCGAGGCTCGCCCCTTCCGCGTGATCGCCCCACTGGCGGACGGTTCCGCCGCGGTGGCGGTTTACAACCTCACCGAGCCGGCCCAGCCCGTCACCGGCTGGGTGGCCCCCGACGACTACGCCCACGCCGCCTGCATGCTCCAGCCGGCCGAGGACCCCTGGGCCGCGCCCGAGGAGGGCCTGCTCCTGGTCGACACCGCCACCGGCGTCGCCGCCCCGCTGACCGGGCGCTACGGGTTCGACCTGCCCGGCTTCGGCGACCGGCTGTTGATCCTCGTCCCCATCCGCCACGGCTGGGGCGTGATCGGCCGAACCGACAAATACCTCCCCCCCGCCGCCGTCGAGGTCCTCGACGCCACGGACGACCAACTCCTGCTCCGCCTGCAAGAACCGGGCCCGGTGACCGTTTGGTCAAAGGACCGCGCCCCAACCGTCAATGGCGTCCGGGCCGAGCCGGCCGGGGAGGGCCTCTGGCGCGTCGCGGGAGCGGACGGGGCGGAGGTCGTGCGGATCGTCCGCTTCTGACCCGGACTGGCCCGAAAAGCGTTGAAACGACACCCCCGGCCGGGTAGATACGAAAGCTGGCCGTATCGGCATTGGGAACAGGTCCGCCCCCGGTTCAGCCCGTCCGCGCGATGGGGACCGGAGGCGGATGGAAAGGAGCTTCGTCATGTCCTCTCGCCTTTATCGGATTGCCCTGACTGCACTCGCGCTGTCTCTGACGTGTGGATCGGCCCTCGCCGCCGAGGCTCCGCCGGCGGAGACGTTGGCGGCCAAGGTGGGCACCGCCCGCGGGCTGGTGGCGGTGGTCGGCGTGCCGGGAGGCGACGCGAAGCAGATCGTCGGCCTCGCCTCCGGCAACGAGCTGATGCTGTACGTGCAGTGCCCGGACGCCGACTCGGTCGCCGCCGTCCGCGCCGCGGCCGAGAAGGCGGGGATGCTGGGCACTCGGATCTGCGCCGAGCAGGGCCCGGCGTCGCGGCTGTACCTGGCGGGCAACCTCGCGGACGCGGTGATCGTCGCCGACGGGACCGAGGGCGTGGACCAGACGGAGGTCATGCGGGTGCTCCGCCCGGGCGGCAAGGCGATCGCCGGCGGGAAGGTCGCCGTCAAGCCCGCCCCGTCCGGCACGGACGACTGGTCGCACCCCTACCACAGCCCCGACAACAACCCCCAGTCCACCGACCAGCTCGCCAAGGCGCCTTACCTGACGCACTTCCTGGCCAAACCGATGTTCTCCTCCCAGCCGGAGGTGACCGTCGTGGCCGGCGGGCGGATCTTCAAGGCCTTCGGGCACATGGCGTTCCGGGAATACCAGAACAAGATGATCAACACGCTGATCGCCATGAGCGCCTACAACGGCACGGTGCTGTGGGAGCGGAAGCTCACTCCCGGCTACATGATCCACCGCAACTGCATGGTGGCGACCGAGGACGCGCTGTACCTGTCCGACGCCGTCTCGTGCAAGAGGATCGACGCCGCGACGGGCAAGGTGGTCGGCGAGCTGGCCCCGCCCGCCGACGTGGCCGGCGGGACGGTGTGGAAATGGATGGCCCTGGGCGCCGCCGGGACCGGCGAGAAGGCCCGGGGCGTCATGTATGCCCTGATCGGCGGCTCGGAGCAGGAGGCCCCGGTCACGCCCAGCAGGAACCAGGGCGTCGCCGGCTGGCCGTGGGGGATGTGGCCGGGATACGACTACAAGAACGAGACGGGCGGGTGGGGGTTCGGCAGGACCTTCCTGGCCATCGACGTCAAGACCGGGGAGGTCCTCTGGAGCCGGGCCCTGGACAGCGAGGTCGACTCCCGCGGCGTGTGCATGAACGGCGACCGGATCTTCTACTACTGCCGCGGCAAGATGATGGGCTGCCTCAACGCCGCCGACGGCAAGGACGTCTGGAAAAGCTCCGACGAGGAGCTGCTCAAGGCGATCGGCCCGGATTACCGGGCGCAGGTCGCCTACTGGGGCTTCACCACCAGCGTGTACGCCAAGTGCAATGACAAGGTGGTCGTCTTCGCCGGCCCGCAGCGGACGAACCTGGTGGCGGTCTCGGCCGCCGACGGCAAGCTCCTGTGGCAGAAGACGCCCCCGGACAACAGGCCCCAGAGCAATCCCGGCAACTGCCAGATCGTGCTGCGGACCGACGCCCTGTACGCGATGAACCCCCGCGGCAGCGAGATCCTCGACTACGAGACCGGCCGGGTGATCAAGAGCGTCCGTGGCCGGCAGGCCTGCACCCGGGCGACCGGCAGCATCGACAGCATCTTCTTCCGGGGCCGGGGCACGGTCCGGTGGGACCTGGCCAGCGGCCTGGTGGAGCACATCGCCCCCTTCCGACCCGCCTGCCACGACGGCGTGGTCATCTCCAACGGGATGCTGTACTGGGGCCCGTGGATCTGCGGGTGCGCCCTGTCGCTGTTCGGCGTGCAGTGCCTGGAGCCTGCCGCCGACTTCAACTTCAAGGCCCCGCGGCAGGAGGCGGGGCAACTGGTGTGGGACCCGAACGCACCGGCCGCGGTCCTGGCGGCCAAGGCCGACCCGGGCGACTGGCCGGCGTTCCGCCACGACGCGCATCACAGCAGCGTCACGCCGGTGGAGGCGCCGGCGGCCGTGCGGGCGGCGTGGACCTTCTCCCCCGCCCAGTCCAACGCCGCCAGCGCGCCGGTGGCGGCGGACGGGTTCGTCTACGTCGGCGGCTCCGACGGCGTGCTGCGGGCGATCGCGGCCCGCGACGGGAAGCTGAAATGGAAGGCCTGCACCGGCGGGGCGATCAACTTCCCGCCGGCCATCGCCGACGGGAAGGCCTACGTCGGCTCCTGCGACGGCTGGGTGCACGTCTACGCCGCTGCCACGGGCAACCGCCTGTGGAAGTTCCGCGTCGCCCCCATCGAGCGCAGAATCCCCGTCTACGGGCAGCTCGCCTCCAATTGGCCGGTCTCCGGCGGCGTGGTGGTCGACCGCGGGACGGTGTACGCGGCCGCGGGGATCGGGCACTACGACACCACCCATGTGTACGCCCTCGACGCCGAGACGGGCAAGGTCAAGTGGTACAACGGCGCCACGGGCTCCCTTGACCCGAACGTCCACAACGGCATCGGCGTCTACGGGCCGTTGCGGATCCAGGGCAACACGCTTGCCTTCCACGGCGGCAACGTCTATCCCCAAGCCAACTACTCCCTCGCCGACGGCACCTGCCTGACCAAACCGGCCGGGCAGATCACCGCCTCGCAGCGGGTGATCTTCTACCCGCGGGACGAGGCCGAGCCGCTGACCTACTACCGGGCGAAGACCGACGGCGGCGAGCTGGCCCTGCTCCGCGGGCGGGTCGGATTCTACCAGGCCGCGGCGGCCGACCAACCGCCGCCGCCGCGCCAGCCTGTCCGCGGCGGGCCGCAGCCGCCGGCGGGCAAGCCCGTGTGGCTGCGGGGGCCCATGGTCGTCTACAAGGGCTTCGTGCAGACTCCCAAGGCCCTGCTGATCGCCGGCGTCCAGCGCGACGACGAGGGCAAGCTCCACGGCGCCGTCATCGCCCTGAACCGCGCCGACGGGCAGGCCCTGTGGAGCCATCGCCTGCCCGCCGAACCGGCCGAGTGGCCCCTGGCTGTCGACCGCGACGGGCGGATCTTCGTCTCCCTTACCGACGGCAAGGTCGTCTGCCTGGCCCCGGCGGCCGAGGTGGCGGCGCGATAATCCGACAGCGGCCGACCGCTACCCGGCCTTGACGTTGGCCAGGACCACCACGGCGATGGCGACCACCACGCCGATGGCCTGACGGGCGCTGACGCGCTCCTTCCACAGGATCCGCCCGAGGAGCACCGACAGGCCGATCACGGCCGAGCTGCTGACGGGGAAGACCTCCGCCGCCGGCAGCGCCGCCAGCGCCAGCAGGATGAACAGCGAGGCCAGGATGTTGACCACACCCAGGCTCGCCCCCATCGCCACGATCCTGCCCCCGTACCGCAGGCGGCGGAAGCGGACGTAGGCCACCGTCAGCACCGCCGCCACCGCGAACAGCGCCGCCAGGTAGATCAGCGACCCGTCGGCGAACGGCCCCAGCCCGGCCGCCTTGGGACCCCAGACGCGGAATGCCTTGTGGATCGTCCCGGCCGTCCCCGCCGTCAGCATCGCGCCCACCAGCACCGCATCGCCGGCGAGGGTCAGCTTCCCGCACCCTGCCGTCGGCGGCCTCATCAACACCACCGCCGCCGGCAACAGAGCCAGCGCCGCCCACTGGAACGGGCTCATCGCCTCGCCCCAGAAGAGGAACGACACCAGGACGGGGACGGTCACCCCGATCTGCGTGAACGCCAGGGTGATCCCGATCCCCACCAGCCGGTACCCGGCCAGCATGAAGATCAGGCTTCCCACGTACGTCGCGCCGTTGGTGGCGCCCAGCATCCACGCCGCCCGGCGCCCGTCGGCGGGCTGGCCCGACCAGCACACGCACAGGGCGGCCGCACACACCACCGCCGCCGCCACGTAATTGGCCGCCGAGACCGGCACCACACCCGCCCCCCGCCGCTGGGCGTACCGCAGGCCCTGGCTGAAGGTGACCATGAACGCCACGTACAACAGGAGGTAATGCATGGACGCCTCGCCCTAGGCCGGCACCTGCACCCGGTACACGTCGCACCGCCCGCCCCGGTCGGAGCTGAAGATCACCCACTGGTCGTCCGGCGTGAAGACCGGGTGCGGGTGGCCATGCTGGCTCTTCCAGCTCGTGTCGTGGCGGCACAGCGGCGTCATCACGCTGCGGCCGCCCTCCAGGCGGATCAGGCTCATCAGGGCCCCGCCCTCGACGTCGTCGAAGCCCTTGCGTGTGGCGCAGTCGCCGACCATCACCGTCTCGTCGCCGTGGGAGGTCTGCACGTGCATGGGCTGGGGGCCCTCATACCAGTAGTACCGCCCGTCGGTGTCGTCGGCGTTGATCAGCACGTTGGCATGCCGCCACGGCTCCTGGCGGACGTGGTCGCGCTCGGCGTACTGCGTCAGCACCCGCCCGCCGGCGGTGAAGTACTCATGCCCGCACTGCTGCAGCAGGCGCTTGGTCTTCAGCAGCGGCCAGACCTCTTCGGTGTCCGCCCGGGCGATCCAGATCCGCTGCACCAGCCGCCACGGGCCCTCGTGGCAGAACATGACCACGTCGGGGTCCGTCGGGCTGATGCTGACGTGCGTGTACCAGGCGTGCTCGCCGTACAGCGCCCGGGCGACGCCCTCGTGGGCGTCGTAGCGGATCAGGACGCTGCGGGGCCTCTGGTACAGGCCCTCCGCCTGGGAGGAGTAGATCCGGCCCGTCTCGGTCGAGCGGGGGATCGTCTGCACGTACGCGAACGCCAGGTACCGCCCGCACGGGGTCATCGACAGCGACGCCGGCCTGTGGCCTTCGGGACAGCGGAAATGCGTCCGCGGCTCCCCCCCCGCCAGCGGCACGGACCGCAGGTCGCCGGCGGCAAAGTACCACACCAGGCCCCCGGCTGCGTCCAGACAGCCCGCGCCCCTCACCCCCGGCTCATGGGTCAACTGCCGGATCCGTCGGGCCTGCAGGTCCAGCACGAACACCTGAGCGGTGCCGGTCCGGTCGCTGCACAGCAGCAACTGCCGCCCGTCGGGGCTGATGCTGATCTGCGTGAAGTACGCGTGGTGCGTGTTGCCCACGCCGTCGCTGATCCGCTCCACCATCACCCCCGTCGTCGGGTCCTGGACGCGCTCGAACTGCACGTTCCACGTATCGCCCACACTCATTCTGCTCTCCATCCCACAGCCCGCCGCGCGGCGGGGAAGGTCCACGAATCGCCAGGATTGTAGAGGAAGAAGAAACAGAAGAAGAAGCAGAAGTCCACGGATTACACAGATGACACGGATTTCAGAAGAAGAAGAAGAAGAAGAAGCGATAGCAGGGATGCAGGGGATGCAGGGGATGAAGCAGATAGTGGAAGAAGAAGAAGCATCTCGCCGCAGAGACGCAGAGGACGCCGAGAACAGACTGAGTTAGAAGAAGAAGCAACAGAAAAGGAAGCATCCCGCAGACGCGGGCGAGGCAAGCAGAACCGTTCTGCTGCTTCCTTCTGCTTCTACTCAGTCCCCATCCCCTGCATCGCCTCTTCTTCTTCTGCTGCCGCTGCTTCTTCTACTCAATCCGTATCCCCTGCATCCCCTGCATCCCTGCCATTGCCTCTTCTTCTTCTTCTTCTGAAATCCGTGTCATCCGTGCAATCTGTGGACTTCCGTTTCTTCTTCTTCTTCTTCTCCGTGGACTACGGACTGTCCCGGTGCTTGGTGAACTCGTCCAGCAGGGCCATGAAGTTTTCGTAGGTGGTGTTCATGGCGATCGAGTGGCTGGGGCCGAGGATGAAGCCGCCGCCGGGGGCGCCGCGGGCCATGGCGGTGCGGACGGCCTTGCGGACGTCGTCGGGGGTGCCGGTGATCAGCACCTCCACGCCCACGCCGCCCCAGAAGCACAGCCGCCCGCCGAACATCTCCTTCAACCGCCCCACCTCCATCCCCGCGGTGGTCTGGAGCGACTGGTAGCAGTCCAGGCCGGCCTCGATGAACATCTCCATCAATGGGATCGTGTTGCCGCAATTGTGCAGGATGAGCTGGTCGCGGTACCGCTTGACGTGCTCGACCCGCTGCCGGAAGTAGGGCAGGCACATGTCCCGGAACATCGCCGGGGAGATCAGCGGGCCGTTGCTGCCGGCCATGTCCTGGTCGAACATGATCCCGGCCGTGCCGGGGCGGATGGCCACGTCGTCGGCGGCGTTCTGGTCCCGCACGCCGGCGGCGGCCGCGGCGTGGATTACCTCCGGCTGGAGGGCGTACATCATCAGCCCGTTTTCCGTCCCGCCCAGCAGGACCAGGGCGGTCGTGCCGATGTAGCTGGGGATGTACCGCTGGTCGCCCAGCTCGGCGACGAGGTGGTCGATGGCCTCGAAGCAGCTCTCATCCGGCGGGGCGGCCGGCGGCCGGTCGGCGAACTCCGCGACGGTGTATTCCGTTCGTGGCGGATGGGGATCGTGGATGCACTGGATCTCGTTGACGTGCGGCACGGCCTTGTACACCCGCCCGTCGCCGGTCCGCCAGATGTTGGGCTCGACCTCCTCCGCCCCGATCGGCTCGTAATCGGCCGCCGGCAGGATGTGAGCTTCCTTGGGCAGGATGATGTCCGCGCAGTCGATCTTGCGGTAGAACTCGACCGTGTCGGTCTTGAGCCCGGCGGCCACCTCCTCCCGCCTCCCCTGCCACAGGGCGATCTGCGTTTCGATCTTGTTGCGGACGTAAGTCTTGCGCCCGATCACCCGCTCGATGGTGTCGTGATCGACCGCGTAGAACCCCAGCGGCACCTTGTCCACCGGCTCCCGCGCAATCGCCGCCCGGACGCGCTGTCTGGAATTCATGGGGTCTTACCTGCGTTCATCGCGTGCTTGAACAGCGCCAAAAGGCAAGCCGGGCGGCTTGCCTTTTGGCGTCTTTTGATCCGTCCACACCACACCTGCTCACTCCTCCATCAACACCCGCAGCATCTGCTCGTGGCGGTTCAGGAAGTCGCGGGTGACGGTGTAGTAGTCCGTGTCCGTGTACTTGACCGTCG
Organism: Phycisphaerae bacterium; assembly: GCA_035686585.1. Classification (GTDB taxonomy): domain Bacteria; phylum Planctomycetota; class Phycisphaerae; order SM23-33; family SM23-33; genus DASRZG01. Next base: position 10,474 of record DASRZG010000230.1, on the reverse strand, counting down.
CGATCCCCTCCTCGCTCAACTGGTAGATTGTGGCGTTGGGGTACGCCATCAGGATCGGCGAGTGGGTGGCGATCAGGAACTGCGACCCCTGCCCCACGAGCTGGTGGATGCGGGACAGCGCCGCCATCTGGCGCGTGGGCGAGAGGGCGGCTTCGGGCTCGTCGAGGATGTACAGCCCCGCCCCGCCGAAGCGGTTCATCAGCAGCGCCAGGAATGACTCGCCGTGCGACTGCTCGTGCAGGCTCCTGCCGCCGTAGCGCTCGATGATCTTCGGCTCGGGGGCGGGCTCCTCGTCGAGCCGCTCGATCTCGCTGGCGACGTTGAAGAAGCTCTCCGCCCGCAGGAAGAACCCCGTCCGCGGGCGGCGGACGCCGCGGACGAGGCGCAGGAACTCGTCAAGCCGCGAGTGCGACCGGCGCGTCGAGAAGTGGAAGTTGACCGACCCGCCCTCCGGGTTGAAACCCCACCCCGCGGCAATCGCCTCCAGCAGCGTGGACTTGCCCGTGCCGTTCTCGCCGATCACGAAGGTGACGGCGGGGTGCAGCGTGAGCGACTTCAGGTGCCGTACCGCCGGGATGGAGAACGGGTACTCGTCGAACGACGCCACGTCGTCCCGACGCAGCCGGACCTCCAACAGGTAATGCTTGGCGTCGATGCCCTTCATGGTCGCCAACGACTCTAACCACAAAGGGCACAAAGAACACCAGGAACAACCCAGAAGAAGACACAACGAATCCTGAATCTTGAATCCTGAATCCTGAATGCTGAGGTGACTGCCGCCATACCCACCGGCCCACTTCGACATTCAGGATTCGTTATTCGATATTCATCATTCGCCGTTGCTTCTTCTTCTACTCTTCGTGCTCTTTGTGCCCTTTGTGGTTCGCCGTTTCTTCTTCTGACCCCCGCCGTCCTTCGTGGTTCAGAGATCCTCGGCCGCCCACTCCGGCTCGTCCAGGCCCAGCAGGGCCTGGGCGTTCTGCCAGAGGATGCGCTTCTTGCAGTCCTGGCGGAGGTCGGAGTCGAGGATCATCGTGGGCGTGGTGCCCTCGCCGCCGTAGAGGACCTTGCCGGGGCCGGCGAACTCCACCGCCCGGCGGATCATCTCCAGCGGGGTCACCTTCGGCAGCGACCGGTCGCAGAAGAAGTGCAGGTAGGCCGTGTCGAGGTAGACGTTGGGGTGCTTGGCCGCGATGACCACCGCCTCGAAGCTGTAGTTGCCGCCCAGGTGGGCCAGGATGATCTTCAGGTCGCCGTACGTGTCCGCCAGCTCGTCGGCGTACACGCACGTGCCGTACTGGGCGTAGTGCTTGTCGAAGCCCACCACGCCCTGATGGAACAGCACGGGCACCCCCAGCTTCTGCGCCCGCTCGAACACCGGCGCCAGCCGCGGCTCGTTGGCGTAGAAGTGCTGCACCAGCGGCTGGAACTTCACGCCCCGGTGTCCGTCCTCGGTCACCGCCCGCTCCAGGTCGTCGGCGGCCGCGGCGGGGTCGGCCAGGTCCAGCCAGTAGAACGGCACAAACATCCCCGGCCACTTGCGGGCCCACTCCAGCACCGTCCGGTTCTGCCCCGGCCCGGGCAGCAAGACCGAGGTTCGGATGCGGTGGGTGTCCATGATCTCATGCACGCCCGGGTAGGGATGCTGGTGAACGTCGATGATGTGGGCGGTCATGTCGCGCCTCCTGTAGTCGCGGGCGACAGCTTAGACCACAACGCACACGACGGACAATCATTCGGAAGAAGAAACGGCGAACCACAAAGGGCACAAAGAACACCAAGGACAGAGTAGAAGAAGGGGCAGAAGCGAGGAGAGGAAGCGGAAACTCCACTGCAGCAGCATCTCCTTTGTGCCCTTTTCAGTTTCTTCTGCTGTTTCTGCTGCTTCTCCGTTCTTCGTGCCCTTTGTGTCCTTTGAATATCGAATGCTGAAGTGGGCGTGCCGCGCGGCTTGCCGTCACTTCAACATTCGATATTGAGTATTCAAGATTCGATATTCGCTTCCTCCTTTTCTTCCTTACCCCTTCGTGTTCTTCGTGTCCTTTGTGGTTCGCCGTTACTCCCGCCGTTCAGCCTTCCTTGTCCGCGGCGTCGAGGAGTTTCTGGATCTCGGCCGCCGGGGCGAGGCGGACGGCGACGGGGATGTCCTTGCCCTCCCGGGCAAGGGTGAGGTGGACGGTCTCGCCGGCGTGGGCGTTGGAGAGGATGGCCTGGAACTCGCTGCGGCGCCGGATGCGGAATCCACTGATCCCGCGGATGACATCGCCGGGCTGGATGCCGGCGTGGTCGGCGGGGCCGCCGGGGACGACGCGATCGATCCGCAAGGACTGGTTGCCGCGGTGGAAGACCACCCCCACCGCCCCGGGCACGGGGGCGCCAAGGGTCATGCGGAGGCGGCGGGTCTGGCCGTCGCGGGAGACGGCCAGTTCCACGTCCGCGCCGGCGGGGAACCTGCCGACCAACGCGGTCAAGTGCCCGCTGTCGCGGACGTCCCACTGCCCGATGCGGCGGACGACATCGCCGGGCCTCAGCCCGGCCTTCTGGGCGGCCGAACCGTCGGCGACCTTGTCCACGCGGGCCTCGCCGGCGCGGTCGTAGTCCAGGGTCGCGCCCGCCAGGGCGCCCGGGGCGACCTCGGCGCCGGCGGCCTCCCTCAGGGCGGGCAGGTAGCGCCGGATCTGGTTGGAGCTGATGGCGAAGCCGATGCCGGTGTTGGCGCGGACGCCGAAGCGGGTCGCCACCTGCCCGTTGATGCCGACCACCCGCCCGTCGGTGGTCATCAGCGGCCCGCCGCTGTTGCCGGGGTTGATGGCGGCGTCGGTGACGACGCAGTCCCACGCGCGCGGGCGGTCGACACCCAGGGCGCTGACCGACCCGAGCGAGACGGCGGGGACGCCGTCGACGTTGCCCAGGCCGAAGGGGTTGCCCACCGCGACCACGGGCTCACCCGGGTGAAGGGCGTCCGAATCGCCCAGCGGCAGGTGGGGCGGCAGGTCCTCCCCGCGGATCTTGAGCAGGGCCAGGTCGGTCATCGTCGCCCTGCCGACGACGTCGGCGGTATACGCCTTGCCCGCGCCGCTTCGCATCCGCCACCGCTTGCTGCCCTGGACGACGTGGGCGTTGGTAATGACGTACCCGTCGGGGTCGATCGCCACGCCGGAGCCGCCGCCGATGAACATGAACGCGCCGGCGGCGCGGTCGAGGACCTCGGACACCAGCGCCCGCGCCACGCGCGCCGCCGGCTGGGTGGCCGGAGGCGCCGGCGGGGGCGCGGCGGCCGCCACGGCGGACGCCAGCGAGAGAACGAGGATCAGGGCCTTGGTTCGCAGCATCGTATTCATGGTCGCGGGTTCCTGTGTCCGGGGCGGTTATTGGTAGGGGTGGACGCCCAGGGTAGCCTGGATCTTCTCGACGGACTGGCCGCGGCGGATGGTCAAGCTCACCTCCTCGCCCGGGGCGCGGCGGAGAATCAGCCGGGTCAGGTCGGCGGGCTCGCCGACGGGCTCGGCGTCGACGTGGGTGATGACGTCGCCGGCCCGGAGCCCCGCCCGCTGGGCGCCGGTGTCGGGCATGACGGCCTCGACGCGGACCCCGCCGGCGTCCAGCCCGGCACTGCCGGTCCGCACGCCGAGGTAGCCGCGCTGGGGTTTGGCGATGACCTCCCCGGCCCGGAGCCGGTCGAGCACCTGCCGGATGGAGCGGGTGGGGATGGCGAAGCCCACGCCGCTGTTCTGGCTCCACATGCCGTCGGTGCTGACGTGGGCGACCACCCCGACGCATCGGCCCTTCTCGTCGATCAGGGGCCCGCCGGTGTTGCCGTAGTTGGTGCGGGCGTCGATCTGGATGGCGGTGCCGTCGAACCGATCGGCGGCGCTGACGATGCCGGTGGTCATGGTCAGCGAGGCGGGATCGGGACTCCTGCCCAGCGCCGCCACGGCAGCGCCCACGGGCGTGGGCTCCTCGGCGAGGGTGGCGGCGGGCAGGTCCTTGGCGTCCACCTTCAACATGGCCAGGTCGCGGAAGGCGTCCCATCCCAGCCTGCGGGCGGGCAGCCTGCGCCCGTCGGGCAGGACCACGTGAAGGCTCTTGATGTTGCCGGCGACGTTGAAATGGCTGGTGAGGATCTCGCCGTCGGCGCTGACGATCAGCCCGGTGGCGGGCGCGTCGGGCCGCTGGAGGATGCCCGCGTAGGGCCCGGTGAGCTCGTCCGGGTCGGTTCGGGGCAGCTCGGGCCGGCCCCGCCTGCCACGGTGGGTAGCGGGCGCCGTTTCGACGGGCTTGGTCGGATGGCGGACGGCCTCGATCGCGACGACGGAGCCGGCGATGGCGTCGGCCGCCTTGGCGAAGGCCTCGGCGCGGCGGGCCTGCTGGGGGAACGCCGGCGGGCCGGCGGTATCGACCACCGTCAGCCGGACCGGCTTGCCCGCGGCCCGCGAGTGCGTCTCGATCGCCTTCTCCAGCGGGCCCAGCAGCGTGTCGGAGGGCACGGCCACGCCGAGCCAGCGGGCCTCGGAGACGTTCAGGCTCAGCAACCCGATCAGCCTCCCCGAGCCGTCCAGCAGCGGCCCGCCGTCCATGCCGGGGGCGAGCGTGGCGGTGGTCTCCAGGACCCGCCCGACATACACCGGCATGTTGCCCGGAGGGCTGATCTGCCGGGTGAGCTCGTACGTGCCGCTGACGATGCCCAGGCTGGCGGTGAACGTGCCGCTGTCGCCGAAGGTGGTGAAGGCGTCGCCGTAGGAGAAGGCCGGCTCGCCGACATGGACGCCGGCGGACCGGCGAATAGCCACCGCCCGCGTGCCAGCCGGCATGCGGGGAACCTTGACCACAGCCAGTTCCATCCGGGCGTCGGTGGCGACCAGCTCGCCGCGGACCTCCGGGCCGGAAAGGAACCGCACCCGGACCTCCTTGGCGTCGGGGGGGACCACCGTGGTGCTGGTCAGGACGTACCCGGACTTGTGGACGACCACGCCGGTGCCGACGTAGTTGCCCCTGTCCGTCACCGCCGTCACGGCGACCGTGGCGCGGGCCAGGTCGCCCAGCACGTCCGCGCGGACCGGGCCGGCAACCAGCACACCGGCCAACAACGTCGCCAGGAGGGCACTGCGGAGAACTCGATTCATCACTTCCTCGCTTCCCGCCGCCCCGCGCCGCCACACGGGACGAACTGCATCAGGCCATTAAGACGCCGACCGTTTTGCCGTGGTTCCACAAAACTCCGAAAGTTTGCCAAGGCGATCGCGCCGCCGGGAGGCACGCCCCGCCGGCCCTGGCGCTTTCGATCGCCGGCCGCCCGCGGAAATCGCCGCCCCGGACCCCCGCCGGAACGGGCCTGCCGATCAAGTGCCGATTATACATGTCGATACGCGCCGAAAAAAAACCGACGATGCCGAAAAAGAGCCCGCCCGCCGCGCAGACGAACCACGACTATAACCCCCGAGGATCGGCTCCGAGGCGGTCCGCCTACGGCATTCGCAGGTGCTCGGCGACGAAACGGAGCGTCTGCTGGACGTGCTCGTCCCAGTAGTCCCAGTTGTGCTGGCCCGGGAACTCGGCGTACTGGTGCGCCAGGCCGACCGCGTCGAGGTGGGCGTGGAAGTCGCGGTTGGAGGCGAGCAGGAAGTCCTCCGTCCCGCAGTCGAAACGGATGGCGGGGGCATTGCCCGCCCGGGCGGCCTGGGCGGCCAGGACGAAGCAGTCGTAACGGTTGTCGGGCAGGGCGGCGGCGAAGGTGTTGATCTCGTGCCGCTCGGCGATGGGCTTGTGGGCGAAGTCAAAGGCGGAAGAGTGGCTGGAGACCGCGCAGAACATCTCCGGGTGGCGCAAGGCCAGCATCATCGACCCGTACCCGCCCATGCTCAGCCCCGCCAGGGCCCTGCCTTCCCGCTCCGCCAGCGCGGGGAAGGCCCGCTCGACGAAGCCCACCACGTCGGCGATGATGTGGTCCTCCCCCGCAAACCCGCCCGGGCGGGGGTCGTTGCAGTAGAAGCTGTGCAGCCCGTCGGGCATCACCACGATCAGCGGCATCTCCCGCACGTACCACTCCAGCCGGGTCCGCCGGCACCAGATGGTGTGATCGTCGCTGTACCCGTGCAGCAGGTACAGCACGGGAAACGGCCCCTCCCCCGCATCCGGCAGGATCACGTTCATGCCGCACGCCTTGTTGGCCGCCGCGCCCGTAAATCGAACCTCGCAGAATGACATGGTGCCTCCGGAAAAGAAGGAACCAGGAGCCGGGAACCGGGAACCGGGTGTCCTGTCCCGGTTCCCGGTTCCCGGCTCCTGGTTCCTTGCGTGTCACTTGTGTCGCTTCGCCCTGGACCGTCCCGGCTGGGGGAAGCGCCTATCGATGAATCGTCCGTTCTCCTGGATCAGCACGCCGTCGGCGTAGACCTTTCCGCCGCGGCGGAGGTCGCGGACCATGTCCCAGTGCAGCCCGGACTGGTTCCGGCCGCCGGTCTCGGGATAGCCCGCCCCCAGGGCCAGGTGCATCGTCCCGCCGATCTTCTCGTCGAACAGGGTGTTCCGCGTGTATTGCGTGATGCTGTAGTTGGTGCCGAAGGCCGCCTCGCCCAGGTAGCACGAGCCCTTGTCCATCGCCACCATGGCCTTGAGGAAGTCCTCGCCCTTGTCGGCCTGCGCCCGGACCACCTTGCCGCCGGAGAACTCCAGGAAGACGTTGGTCACCTCCCGCCCGCCGTGGACGGCCGGGAAGCTGAAGCGGACGTGCCCGGCGGCGCTGCGCTCGACCGGGCCGGTGAAGACCTCCCCGTCGGGAAAGTTCTCGTGCCCGTCGCAGTTGATCCACTTCCTGCCGGCACAGGAGAACGTCAGGTCGGTGTCCTCGGCCACCAGGCGGATCTCCTTCGCCCGGTTCAGCGCCTTGGTCAGGGCCTGCTGGGACTTGCTGATGGCCTTCCAGGTGGCGATGGGATCGGGATCGTCGAGGTGCCCGGCCGAGAAGACGAACTGCTCGTACTCGGCCAGCGACATCTCGGCGTCCTGGGCGTTGGCGTTGGTGGGCCATTGCGTGCCCACCCACCGCAGCTCGCCCCGGGCCGCGCGGTCCAGGAACAGCTTGTTGAGCCCCTTGCGGGCCCGCGCGGCGGCGGCCATCCGCTTCGGGTCGGCGTTGGTCAGCGCCCGCGTGTTCGTGTCCGCCCAGACGCCCAGCATGGCGTCGATCCGGCGGGTCTGGTGCCGCGCGGTCGGCGAGACCCACGCCAGTTGGGCGGGGGAGGCCTCGGCGTAGAAGATCTCCGCCAGCCCCTCGACGCCGATCTGCGTCTCCACGTTCGCCCCCCGCCGCAGGGCCGCACGGTAGGCCTGGCGGATCAGCGGCGCCGCCAGGTCCTGCCCCCGGATCAGCAGCACGTCGCCCTTCCTGATCTTCAGCGAGTACTCGATCAGCAGGTTCGCCAGCTTCTCCACGCGCGGATCGGCCATGGGATCGGCTCCATCTGAAGGCATCGCAGCTTTGCGCAGCCCATCATGCCCCACCGGCGGGCGGCTTGCAAGCGCGCTGCCCGGCCGGTATATGTGGTCGGCCTGCAAGCGGTCTTACCCCCCGCCGAGAACACCGAGGAAAGGAAGTACGTGGCCTCTTACAAGCTCAACATCGGCATGGTCCGCGGCTGCCCGTCGGCGGCGGAGCTGGCGACGAAGATGGAGATGCTCCCCGACCAGGACGAGCGGTTCGCGGTCCTGGACCTCCACCACACCTCCACGGCGCTGAAGTGCCGGCTGGTGCGGTTCACCAACCAGGTGGTCAAGGGCTGGAACGACCGCGACCGCGAGGTGGAGGAGGTGGTCGTCCGAAAGGCCGAGTCCCTGCCGCTGCTGATCCTGCCGCCCAAGGGCATCGTCGAGGTGCAGGCCGGCTCCATCCGCTCGCTGGAGCAGGTGGACGTGCTGCTGAGCCAGGAGCTGGGGCTGGCCGTGACGGTCGAGCCGATCATCTTCGACGTGATCGACCTTCTCAACAGGGTCCGCCAGGAGGTCCAGGCCTTCCAGCTCCTCAGCGCCGCGGTGGACCTGTTCAGCGCCAACTCCTACACGCTGGGCGTCTACCGCCCCAAGTTCGAGGACACCGCCAACGGCCTGGAGTTCCTCGAGCAGCACGCCGAGGCCGTCAAGGCCGCCCGGATCCGCTTCGCCGGCAAGACGGGCAAGGTCACGGTCACCCTCGCCCCGCACTCCGCCTTCGCCTTCAGTTGCCGCGACGACGACGCCGACCGCACCAGCGCCCTCCTCCGCCAAGTCGCCTGCGGGGCGGGCGCGTAGATTCCCTCATAAACCGCGGAGGGCGCGGAGACCGCGGAGAAACGGGTGGGCGAACCTGCCCACCGCACCCCGGGACGGATTCCCGGCCCCATGGTGGACGAGTTCGCTCACCCTGCTCGTTGGACCGGCGGATTCCCTCTGCGCTTGCTCGATGGTATCATCCGCGCGGCAGGTCACCAGGAAGCGTCTGAGGGAGCAGGCGCCAGGAACCAGGCACCAGGCACAAGATGAGGCACCCGCCTTCGCCAAGGTCACAGCGAGGCAATCGGGGCACGCGATTCGCGGGGCTTCTGGTGAGGCGGGTGATTCCGATGGCAGGAAGAACGAGGACGGAGGCACAGCGATGGCGAAAGAAACCGAAGCCGCGGATACCACGCTGGAGCCGTCCAGCAATAACCAGACCAGGATCGATTATCTCATGATGCTTCTGGACAAGGATGCGAAGTGGGTCGAGTTCATCGACAACCACCGCAACAAGAACCTGTCGCATGCCCTGGTCACGTTCGCCGGCGCGTACGCCGCAGTCTTGAAGTTCCTGCCGGATGCGAACCCCTGGCTGGTCTCGGCCTCGTTGACCACGCTGGCTCTGGCTTTCTTCGCCAGAGACTTCCGACTCCATCAGTACGCTCACGGCTGGAATGCGACCCTCAGGGCCCACCTGCACAGCCTGGCCAAGGCCATCAACGAGCCCGACGACGGGGTCAGCTTCCGGATGTACTACCGAGCCGGTGAGGAACACGCCCTCCGGTGCTCGGAGTACTTCTCCCCAACCCGCCTGGCGTACTACGTCCTTATCCTCGGTGGGGTCATGTCGTTCTTCATTCTCAAGTTTGGCTGGGTCACGAGGGGGTGAGGGGCGAACAGGCAACCACGAGGCACCCGCCTTCGTCCAAGCTTCCGACTTCGCTGGAAGCTGCGCCGGACGAGACGTCGGACAAGACGCTCTGGGCTACCACTCTGTCGGCCTCCGGCCTCGGCGGGCGGGTTCGCCCGGTCTGCGCGCCTCTCCGCGCTCTCGGCGACCTCGGCGGTTTGTAAGGGAATGGGGGCGCGGCGTCACGGCGCCGGCTTGGGCGGCTCGACGGGCTCGACGACGACGCGGAGGCCGAGGTTCTTGCGTTTGGATTCCGGGCCGGCGCCGGCGCGGTTGGGGGAGCGGCAGAACTCCGGCGGGTTCGCCCACGAGCCCCCGCGGAGGATGCGGTGGTTGCCCTCGGCCGGGCCCGTGGGATCGACCTTCGGCACCTTCGCGTAGCTGCCGTGGTAGTCGAAGCACCACTCGCAGACGTTGCCGTACATGTCGTACAGGCCCCAGGGGTTGGGCTTCTTGCCGGCCACGGGGTGGCTGGCGCCGCCGGCGTTGCCGCTGTGCCAGGCGTAGGCGTCGAGGTCCTTCACGTCGCTGCCGAACGTCCACAGCGTCGTCGTGCCGGCCCGGCAGGCGTACTCCCACTCGGCCTCGGTGGGAATCCGGGCCTTCCGGCCGGTGGCGGCCGAGAGCTTCCGGCAGAATTCGTTCGCCTCGTCCCACGACACGGCGTCCACCGGATTGTCCGGGGCCTTGACCTGGCTGGGGTTGGCGCCCATGACGGCCTGGTACTGCCGCTGGGTCACCTCCGTGACGCCGAGGTAGAAGGGGCGCGTGATCGTCACCTCGCGCTGGGGGCGCTCGTCCTTCTCGCTGCGCCCGCCGCTCGGTGTGCTGCCCATCATGAACTTGCCCGGCGGGATCAGCACCAGCTTCATCTCGACCCCGTCGGGCAGTTTCAGCGTGATCGGCTTCGGTGCCGGGGCCGACGCCGGCTGTGTGGCCGGGGCGGTTGCCGTGGGCGGGGCCCCCGTCGCCATCGTCATCGCGGCCGACAGGGCCAGACAGGAAAGCTTGACGAACCTGTTCATCGGTTTGACTCCTGAACCGGGACCTCCCGGATGTTCCCCAGCCGACCACGGCCGGGGGGCTCCCGAAGATTCTACCGCGGATCGGAAGCCTGGCAAGGGCGTTCGGAAGCCCGTGCCACGATCCCTCCGCCCCTCCTCGGCGGTTCGGAGAGGACCCGCCCCGGATTTGCGGGGGGCACTCGCGGGGGGAATGCGGTTTAATAAGGGACAGCGTTGGAACAGCAACGACGCCGAACGGCCGAGCCTTGCGGGGCGGGGTTGGGACGCACCGCGTGACGGAAGCGCTCGGCCG
>DASRZG010000229.1:0-2890 GCA_035686585.1 Phycisphaerae bacterium | reverse complement strand
GCGAGGCGCGGTGACATACCCACGCGCCCTGACGTACCCGATCCGATACTGCCCCGGGACCACGCGAACCCGCGCGACCCCGTCCCGGTCGGTCCGGCCCTGCACCCACGATCCGGCGCCTTTCAGTTCTACCTCTGCATCGCCGATCGGCGCGCCCCGCAGCGCGTCCCGAACGACGACCTCCACGATCCCTCCGCGGGTCACCTCGATGGTCAGCCCGGAGCTGGTCTTCCCGGCCTGGGTCACAACGTTCACGTACTTGGCGACCCACGGGGCCGTGCCGGTCTCGGGGACAAGGGGCCGGACCACGTAGATGCCGGATTCAAGACCCGCCAGGCGGATCGCCCCGTCCGGGGCCGACACGGCCGTCGCCGTCGGCGTCGAGTAGCCCCACTCGCTTCGCCACCTGGCGATCACCTGCACGCCGCCGACGCCCTCGCGCGTCCGGGCGTCGACGACGCGGCCCTCGATCCTGGCCTCATCGGGCAGCGTGATCCGGACGTCGGTCCGGCCGGGGGCGTACTGGTAGCGGCCATGGCCGAACCGGGGGTCCTGAGTGCACACGTTCGGGTGCCCGGGGGCGGAGGCGATGAACTCCGCCCCGACGCCGGGAGGAATCTGGTGAAACGTGAATCGTCCCCGGTCATCCGTGGTCGTCGCCAGCCATGACAGCCCGGCGGCGCCGACGATGTGCTTCGAGCTGGTGCTTTGACTGTCCTTGAGGATGGCGCAGACGGTCGCCCCGGGGATGGGCTTGCCGGCCTTGTCGACGACCACCCCGCCCAGCTCGGCCGGCTTGTGCAGTTGCAGAACGCATTCGGTGTCCCGGCGGTCGCGGAGGTACCAGTTCTCCCAATCCCGCGCGAGGCCGGGCTTTGCGGCGATGAGATACGTCGCCCCGCGGTTGGCGTGAGATGCATCCACGCTCAGGGCGAAGGTCCCGTCGTCGCCGGTGGTGACCCGGCTTCCCATGCGGGTAGCCGTAGCGCCCTTGGGGCCGTATTGGACGCTGACCGCGACGACCTCCACCTCCGCCCCGTCCACAGGTCCGCCGGCGGCGTCGATCACCTTCCCGCGCCACGTCAGATCCTTCGCCGACTGCGCCAGGCGTTCAAGGGCCTCGTGCGCCTCTTGTGTGACGTAGGCGCCCGGGGCGCCTTGGGCGAGATTCTTCAGCAGTTCCCGCGCCCGATCGCCGGGTGTCAGTTCCAGGACGCGCACGGCCCTCTGGATGCGGCGCAGGTCGGGTGTTGCAGGCACGTAGGCCTCACAGGCCTGCAAGAGCGTCTCGATGCGGGCCTTTGCCTCCGCAGAGGGCTCGCCCGCCAGCGCCCTGCGCAGCGCGGGTTCGGCCGCCTTGTGCAGCAGGAACAGGTCCTCCGTCGCCTGCTGCCGGACCGCATGCTTGTCGTCGTCCAGACCGGCGATGAGGGCGGTGATGCGCTTGGGATCGATCGGAGGAACCGGCCGGACCCGCCCGGCCAGGAACGTCGCTGCCCGATCCCCGTACCGCACCATCGCCCGGACGGTCTGGTATCCCTTCACGGCGTCCTCGGCGGCCAGGTTCTCCCAGAGCGGCTCGAGGCCAGCCGGGCCAGGTTCCTCGGAAGACGGCCCAGTGGCGGGGGCGGACGGGGACTTGCCGATGGCGTGAGAGAGGCCCGCCCCGACCACGATGGCCAGACCCACCAGCAGCGTGAACGCCCCGGCGACCCAGGGGCCGGGCCGGCGGGCATCCCGGTCCGGTCGCCCCACCAGCCGGCGGATGCGGGCGAGCAGCGACCCGCCGCTCGCGGCGACGGCCGGTTGCGGCGGGAACTGCCGGACTTGCTCCATGTTGGCCAGGGCGCGGGCGTACAACAGCGGGTCGGTGCAGGCTGCGGCGGCGACGTCGTCGCAGCAGTTCTCGCGCTCCTGGCGGATTCGCCGGGACACCCACCAGACGCCCGGGTGGTAGAACAGCAGCGTCTCGATCGCGCTGTGCACCAGGTTGACCAGGTAGTCGCAGCGGCGGATGTGGGCCAACTCGTGGGCGAGGATCGCCTCCAACTGCCGGACCGTCAGCCCGGTCATCGCGCAGGCGGGCAGGAGCAGCACCGGCCGCAGGTGGCCGATCACCGCCGGGACGCGCCCCAGCGCCGATTCGACCGCCCGAACGCGCCGGCGGACGCCCAGGCGGCTCGCCAGCACGGCAAGCCTCTGCTGCCAATCGCCCCCCAGCGGACGGGTTCGGACATGCCCGATGCGCTGCGCCTGCACCCAACCCACGAGCAGGCGAACGGACAGCAGCAGCACCCCCGCCAGCCACGCCGCGACGACGTGCGGAAACACCGCCCGCAGCCTGCCGGCAAGGCCAAGCCCGGCTGCTTTCACAGTATCCTCGGGCCGCCGGCCGCTGTGCTCGACACTGTCGGTTGGCGCCCGGATCGTGGAGTCCTGCGGCCAAGCGCTGCCCTGTGGAACTTCTGCCGGCCCGATCGGGATTGGGCTGGGCGCCGACTTCCCTTCCGGCGCTGGCGCCGGTGAGGCAGGTGGATCGGCCGTGGCGATCTGCTGAGGTGCGGCATCCACGCGCAGGAACGTGATGACAGGCGCAGCCGCCATCAGCAGCATCGCCGCGCACGCGGCAACATACCGCGCGTTGGGCGATGATCGCCGCAGCGCCACCAGCACCCCGCCCAACATCGCCGCGGCCGCCGCGCCCTGCCACAGGAAGTGGACCAGCGTCCAGCCCAGTCGCTCAACGATCGGCTCTTGCAGCAGCGCCATCGCCCAGGTCATTTGGGCCCCCTTTCCAGCTCATCCAGAAGCTTTCGGATCTGGTCCAGTTCCTGCGGGGAGGTCCTTCCAGCCGTCAGGGCCTGGGCGACCAGCTCGGCCGCCGAACCCC
>DASRZG010000228.1:0-15751 GCA_035686585.1 Phycisphaerae bacterium | reverse complement strand
GTAGCAGGACACACAAACGCCCCCCCACCGCGGGGGAAAGGGCCCGTCAGCCCCGCGCAAACCACTCCTTTAACCGCCGGATGGGCCCGTGGTTCCCGCCCTTCCGACCGCGCGGTTGCCTTTCCCCCCGCGGCCGAAACGGTTGTAGTGGGTGATGGCCTTCGGGTCGGGCTTGAACTTCCGTACGCTTCGACGGGTCCGGATGGCGTCAAAGAAGTCCACGCGTATCTCCTGAGGTTCGTTCGTTCCTCACGTCGCGCGTTCCGACCCGGGTGCCGGGCGGGATAAGCCGGCAACGCTTGCGGCTTCGCAGTCCGTATGCGCTTCCCTCTGGAGGAAGAAGATGCGAATCCGCAAGCGTTGCCGGCTGATCGTCGGTTGCGTGGCATCTCGGACGCCGGTGGTGGATCGCCTCGCTTCTTTCTTTCAGACGGGTACTTGCGCCCCCGTTCCGCCTGTGACAATCGCAATCCGACCCGCAAGCGCATCGGACATGTCCAATTCTCCACAATCCCTCCTCAATCGCCCCCCAGCGGAAGTCGAAGCGAAGCGGAGATGCCCTCGGTACGGGGGGTCAAGACGTTTCCGTTTGGGCGCGCGCTACCGACCCCCCAATGTCGAAGTCGTTTCTTCTTCGCTTCGACATTCGCTGTTCGTTATTCGGTATTGGCTGTTCCTTCTACCTCGGCGGCGCCCCTTTGAACGACAGGATCACCGCCTCGCACATGGTCCACTTGAAGGCGAACGTGTCCCCATCGCCAAGGGACTTGCCCGTCCGCTCGTCGCGGACGTCGGCGACCGGGCCGGCGAACTTCAGGCGGATGTCCACGGCCGCGGTCTTCAACCCCGCGGCGTTGCCGCCGCCCAGGCTCGTGCCGGTGACCTCCGGGTTGAAGCAGACGAACACGATCGTCCTGCCCGCCTTGTCCAGGTAGCTGATCTCGTAGCCGTGCTCGGCCTCGCCGGCGCCGGCGATCCGCACCCAGGGCTTTACCCCGGCGGTGCGGACGTGCTTCATGAACACCTCGCGCTTCTTCGCCGCCTCGAAACCGGCCTCGCGGTGGGCGTTGTACCACTGCGGCGAGAGATTCATCAGCACGGCCGTGCCTTGGCCGAACCGGTTGACGTGATCGACGCCCGCCTTGCGAACGGCCTTGTTGAACCCGCTCTCGTGCGTGATGCAGCCGTTCTTGTTGGCCATCAGCGTCTTGTAGGTCTTCCAGTTGTAGTTCTTGTCGTCGTCCTGGTCGACCTCCGCCCACAGCTTGGGCTGGAAGACGTCGGCGGCGGTGAGGTTGACGTCGTGCTTGACGCCGAAGACGTCGTCCAGCGCCCCGCCTTCCGGGCGGCCCCGGCCGTGCTGGTCCCACAGGCCGGGGAGGAAGTCGGCGATCACCGTCCCGCCCGCCTTCGCGAACTCCCGGATCCGCCGGGCCTCGGCATCGGAGAGGCACAGCGCCGCCGGGAGAATCAGGACCTTGTATTCCTTGGGGATTCCGTCCTGGATGACGGTGGCGTAGTCGAGGTGGTTGTACTGGAGGCCCTCGTCGCGGAGCATGTTCTCCCACGCGTGGCGGACGAGCTGGCTGGTGCCGAGCCTGTGGTCGTTGCGGCGGTTCTTCCACGTGGTGCCGTGGCATTCGGCGTCCATGATCCACGACATCTGGATGGAGGCGTGGTTGTACAGGATGGCTACGCCGTCGTGGACCCACTGCGAGCGAGCCGCCAGCGGGCCGATCTTCTCGTTGACCAGCCGGTAGTGCGGGGCGACCTCGGCGTGCATGGCGGTGGGCTTTCCGTTTTGCCACCACTTCCCGTCGGGCCAGCCGATGAAGCCGCGGTTGCCGTGGCCGACGTAGTAGTAGAGCTGCCACAGCGTGTCCGGGACGCTTTGGTGAAAGTGCGTGGTGACGGCCGGGATCGCCAGGTTCGGGTTCAGCGAGCGGATCACCGACTGCGAGCCGCCGAGGTTGTACGACTCGATGTACTGGACCTTCCGCATGACCTTGGCGTAGTCGAAGCCGCCGAAGGCGTTGGGGCTCTGCCCGCCGACGTAGCCGGTGGGGGTGTGCGGGTCCAGCGAGTTGGCGTACTCCACCAGCCCGCCGAGGAAGTTGTTCCAGTACGAGTCGTTGAAGGTCAACTGGTCCATCAGTTGGCTGACGTCGAAGTCCCTGATCTTCCAGGTCTTGAGCCTGGGCCAGATCGCCTCGTAGGTGGTCCAGCCGTCGCGGGGTGGGACGTGGCCGGCCCCGTAGATTTCCGCCAGCCACTTCGGGTAGGCGGACTCGTCGTCGGTGATCTTCCACATGGCCGGGTAGACGAAGTGGCCCCAGGACAGCTCGTCGTCGAGGGCGTAGGCGGACCGGTAGGGGGTGGAGTCGACGTAGCAGGCGATGTAGCCCTTGATGATGCCCTGGAGCCTGGTCCGCATGGCGTCATTGACCGGCTTGATCCGCATGTCGGCGTTGAAGATCCTGTCCAGGGTGGACTTGGGCGGGGTGCCGTTGTGCAGCAGCAGGTCGTACTTGCCCGCGAGGTGGTCGACGTAGAAGTGCAGCTTGTACTTGTTGATGAAGTCGAGGTAGTCGGTGTTGCCGCGGTTGATGGCGGCGCCGTTGTAGCCGTGCTGCACCCACCAGTCCCGCGGCAGGGTCTTGAGCATCTCCCGCCACGTGCCCGTGGGCCAGGGCATGTTGACCCAGCTCGGAAAGGCCTCGTACAGCCAGTCCGCGTCCTGCTTGACCCGCTGGAAGTCCTTCGACGTCTTGACGTACGCCTCATACGGATCGTCCGCCGCCCGTGCCTGCGACACGAAGGCCGCGCCCAAGAGCCCGACCAGCGCCACCGTCACCCAACCGCGTCGTTTCATCTCGTTCTTCCTCAATCTTCGCAAGGCACTCACACCGACTCCCCCCAATCACTACCCAATCGCCCCCCAGCGGAAGCGGGGGGTTCAAGAGACGCCGTCCGGGCGCGCCTCCGCAACGCGAACGCCCCCCCGAACCACGTCAAGACAATGTCGAATATCGAACACCGAACACCGAATGTCGAAGTGGTTTCCTCCGCCTCTTCTTCTTCCTCTTTACTTCGCCATTCGCCATTCGCTATTCGCTATTCGATATTCTTTGTTATTTCCGTTACTTAGGCGGCGCCCCCTCAAACGACATCACCACCGCCTCGTTCATCTTCCAGGTGAACTGGAAGTGGTCGCCGTCGCCGAGCTTCCTGCCGTCGCGCTCGTCGCGGGCGTTGCGGACCTTGCCCGCCAGTTGCAGCGTGATGCCCACCGCGTCGGTCTTGAGCCCGGCCGCGTTCCCGCCGCCGAGGCTCGACCCGGTGATCTCGGGCACGAAGACCACGAACACGATCGTCCGGTTCCCCTGCTTCCAGTAGGTGATCTCGTAGCCGTGGACGGTCTCGGGCGCCACGCCGGTGATCCTGGCCCAACGCTTCGGCCCGGCCTCGCGGACGTGCTTGACGAAGGCCTCGCGCTGGCCCGCCTGCTGGACGCCCTGGACGCGGTAGGCGTTGTACCACTGCGGGGACAGGTTCATCAGGACCGCGGTGCCCTGGCCGTACTTGGCGACGTGGTTGACGTCCATCTTCCGCACGGCCTTGTCGAAGCCGCTGGCGTCCTTGATGCACGTGTTCCCCTTGGTCAGGAAGCCATCGTAGCTGTTGTAGCTGTAGTTGTCGTCCTGGTTCACCTCGGCCCACAGGCTTCTCTGGAAGACGTCGCCGGCGGTCATGTTCGGATCGTGCTTGACGCCGAACATGTCGTCGAGGCAGCCGCCGTCGGGGCGGCCGCGCCCGTGCTGGTCCCACAGCCCGGGCATGTAGTCGGCGATCACCGTCCCGCCGGCGCGGCAGAACGCCTTGATCTGTCGGGCTTCGGCATCCGAGAGGGCGATCGACGCCGGCAGGATCAGCACCTTGTACTCGGCCGGCACGCCCTTCTGGATCAGGTCGATGTAGCTGAGATAGGTGTACTGGAGCCCCTCGTCGCGGAGCATGTTCTCCCAGGCGTGGCGGAGGAGGTGGCTGGCGCCGAGTTTGCTGTCGTTGTTGCGGTTCCGCCAGGTCTTGCCGTGGGCCTCGGCGTCGAGGATCCAGCCCAGTTGGATGGAGGCCTGGCTGTAGTAGATGGCCACGCCGTCGTGGATCCACTCGGCCCCGCTGGTCAGCGGGCCGATCTTCGAACCGGCCTCCTTGTAGTGGGGGGCGACGGCCTTGTGCCAGTCCGCCGGCGTCGCGCCGTCGAACCACTTGTCCACCCACCCGATGAACCCGCGGTTGCCGTGGGCGAGGTAGTACCAGGTCTGCCAGATGGTGTCGCGGACGTTCTTGTGGAAGTGCGTGGTCACCGTGGGCAGGGCGTTGTGGGGGTTGAACGAGCGGATGACCGACTGCGAGTCGCCGATGTTGTACGCCTCGATGAACTGGATCTTCCGCATCTGCTTGGCGTAGTCGTAGCCGCCGAAGGCGTTGGGGCTCTGCCCGCCGACGTGCCCGCAGGGCGTGGCCGGGTCGATCGTGTTGGCGTACTCCACCAGCTCGCCCAGGAAGTTGTTCCAGACCGAGTCGTTGAACGACAACTGGTCCATCAGTTGGCTGCAGTCGAAGTCCTTGACCGACCAACGCTTCAGTTGGGGCAGGAGGCTGTCGTAGCTGATCCACCCGGCGTGGGCGGGGGCGTTGGCGGGGCCGTAGACCTCCTTGAGCCACGCCTTGTACATGGCCTTGTCGTCGGTGGCCTGCCACATGCACGGCGAGACGAAGTGGCCCCAGGACAGCTCGTCGTCCAGGGCGTACGCCCCGCGCCAGGGCGAGCTTTTGACATTGTTGACCCGCTCGCGGATGAGCTTCTTGAGCGTATTGCCCAGCTCCTCGTTGACCGGCTTGACGCGGACGCCGGTGCCCTGGATCTCATTGCGGTGGGAAGCGACCGCCCCGCCGTCCCACAGGTGCAGAAAGCCCTTGCCGGCGGTGTGGTCGACGTAGAAGCGGAGCTTGTAGCGGTTAATCCACGCCAGCTTGTCGACCCCGCCCACGTTCGTCCGGCCGTGGTCGATGAACGCGCCGTTGTAGCCGTTGTCCAGCGACCACTTGCCCGCGTCGTCGTCGTAGCCGATGCCCCACTTGTAGGTCCACGGCATGTACGCCCAGCTCGGCCAGGCCTTCAGGGCCCACTCCTTGTCCTGCTTGACCGGCTTGAAGTCCTTGCTGGTCTTGACGTAGGTCTCGTACGGGTCGTCCTGCGCCGCCGCCGGCGTCCAGCACGCCGCGGCGCCCAGGATGATGATCGTCACCACGGCAAATCGTCGAAGCATTGGGTTCTCCTCATTCCCATTGGCAAACGGACCCCGGCCGCCGCACGGCGCCGGGTCCGCCATTATCCCCCCGCGCGGGGGCGACGCTACTGTTTTCCTACCCAGTGGAACCCGCCGGCGCCGCCGGAGTTCCCCCCGGTCCAGGCGCACAGCCAAGCCGCGATCAAAAGCAGAGCAATCCCGCCGCTGTCGCGCGCCCGGGCGGGAATCGAAAAAAAGCAGGATCGGTGTAAGCGCGGGCGGGCCCTTCCGCGAACAACGTCTCGACAGGCCGGCGCGCCGTACGCCGGCCCGCGGAAACAGGGGACTGTCCGCGCAACGCATGTTGTGCTAGACTTCCCCGCGGGTGGCTGGAACAGGGAGGTTGCTGATGAGAGCAGTTACGATCTTGGTGGCGGTTGGGATGGTCGCCGGTGCGCTGGCCTGTGGGGGGTGCATCGCCGCGGCCGATAACGACACGGTCCATTACGGGATGCCCACGCTGGGGCAGGAACTGACCGATCTGAGCAAGGCCAGGGAGGCCGGGGCCGTGACCGAGCAGGAATACCAGGATTTGCGCCAGAAGTTGCTGAGCTGCGACGGCCGGACCTGCGGGCACAAGTGCGGCCACGGCGGGAACTGACCGGGGAATCGTCCCCGGAGAACGGGAGACGCCCATGACCATCGTCCGAACGATCTTCAACGCCGTGTTCGTCCTGTCGGCGGGCGCATGGCTGGGCGCTTCCGTCCTGCTGGCGGTGGCGGCCCCGCAGATCGAATCGTCCCTCAAGGGCAGGCGGACCGAGGCGCGCCAGCTCCTCCGGAGGCTGCTGGGGGCGTTCCAGAGGATCGAACTGGGCCTGATGATCGCCGCCTGGGTGGGCCGGGCCGCCTCGGCGGCGATCGTGTATCTCTGGCCGGGGAGGTTCCCCAACGTCCCCTTCGCCGCCGAGGCGGCCGCGTTGGCCCTGCTGATCGTGCCCACGCTGGCGGCGGTGTATGCCACGGCCTACCTCACCGGCGCCGTCAAACGCCATGAGTCCCGACTGGGCGACTACGCCGACAAGAACGAGCAGATCCGCGTCCGCAAGCGGATCGGCGGGCTGCTCAAGCAGGCCGAAGTGCTCACTTGGCTGAAGGCCGTCGCGGTGGCGTCGGTGCTGGTGGCGGCCGTGGTGGCGATGGGCCGGTTCCCTCCCGCCCCGACGACCCAGCCGACGACGCAAGCCGCCCCCGCCGGCGCCGGTGCGGGCGCTGGCGCGACTACCCAACCCACCACCGCACGGGGATCCTGACCGATGCCACGAGAATCCCAGGCCGACCGGAAGAAGCGAACCGCCCGGATCATCGCCGCGCTGAAGAAACGCTATCCCGACGCCCGCTGCGCCCTGGACCACACCAA
Source organism: Phycisphaerae bacterium (assembly GCA_035686585.1). GTDB lineage: Bacteria > Planctomycetota > Phycisphaerae > SM23-33 > SM23-33 > DASRZG01. Next base: position 9,037 of record DASRZG010000228.1, on the reverse strand, counting down.
CCCGCTCGAGCTGCTGGTCGCGACGATCCTGTCCGCCCAGTGCACCGACGCCCGCGTCAACATCGTCACCAAGGACCTTTTTGGCAAGTACGCCTCTGCCGCCGATTACGCCGCCGCCGATCCGGGCGCCTTCGCCGACCAGATACGCAGCACGGGATTCTTTCGCAACAAGGCCAAGAGCATCCTCGGATCGGCGGAGATCATCGAGCGCGAGTTCGGCGGCAAGGTGCCCGACACCATGGACGCGCTGCTGACGCTGCCGGGCGTGGCGCGGAAGACCGCCAACGTCGTCCTGGGCAACGCCTTCGGCAAGAACGAGGGGATCGTCGTCGACACCCACGTCACCCGGGTGGCCGGGAGGCTGAAGCTGACCCGCTTCCCCAACAACCAGGGCGACCGGATCGAGCGGGAGCTGATGGAGCTGGTGCCCCGGAAGGAGTGGACGCTGTTCGCCCACCTGCTGATCTTCCACGGTCGGCAGGTCTGCACCGCCCGCAAGCCCGACTGCCAGCACTGCCCGGTCAACGCGCTCTGCCCGTCGGCGTTCAAGGTGTGACGGTGGGTCGTTGCATTGGGGGGCCGGGTGCGGATACCCTATGGTGCACGGCGGCCCGTGACGGCCGACAAGACCGGAAGGAGTGCCGATGAGCGATTCGAAGCCCGAGGGCGAGGGGCAGGGCAAGCCCAAGATCGTGGTGGACGAGGACTGGAAGGCCCAGGCCGAGGCCGAGAAGCAGCGCCTGGCCCAGCAGGAGAAGGCCGCCCCAGCCGGGGCCGGCAAGGCGAGGGAGCTGCCCCGCGCGAGCTTCGCGACGCTGGTGTCCAGCCAGGTCACGCAGATCCTGTTCGCGCTGGGCGCCTTGGCCGATGCACAGGGACGGCGATACCGCAACCTCGACATCGCCAAGCACCACATCGACACCCTGGCCGTCCTCGAGGAGAAGACCAAGGGCAACCTCACCGAGGACGAAAAGAAGCTGCTGGACAACGCCCTGTACGAGGTCCGCATGGCCTACGTGCAGGCGGCGCAGGGCCCGGCCGGCGGGGGGGGCGGTGCCCGATGAACGGGCCGGCGCGCCTCCTCCTTGCCGCCGCGGGCGCCGCCTTGGCCGCCACGGCCGGCGGGTGCATACACACCACCGCGGCGTTTCACGCCGACCGACAGGCCGTGTGGCGCGTCGCCATGGGCCAGGCGGTCGTCTGGCGCCCGGACGTGATCGACGAGCGCGCGCTCGAGGTCCGCGCCACCAAGACCGGCGCGAAAGACAGCGAGTTCACATATCAGCTCAAGGTCCGCACGGACCTGAACCCCTTCGCCCGCCGACCCAGCACCCGAGTGCTCGTCCGCATCGCCCAGACGAACCCGCGGAAACGGTACTGGGACGAGGAGCGCCTCTTCCTCAACCGCCTCGCCGGCAACCTCCAGCAGACCGGCGCGGTCGGGCCATAGAATCCGGGTGCCCCGGACAGGCTTGTCCGGCTCCTTCGCCGCGCGGTCACTTCCACGGCATATCCACAGTCTCCGGCCGGATTCTCCGCCAGCGAAGCCGGCCTGATACCCCTGTTTTACCCCCCCGATTCCGGGGGTGTTCGTTTACAGGAACGCCGCTTGTAAACACCCGCAACAACTCGCAACCCGCTGTATGTAAAGTAATTATGCGGAAATACGCCGTTTCCGCCTCCACCTTGTAAACACCCCTCACGTGGCGGATTAGTGACCGGATTTCCCCGTTTTGTGATTGAAAATGTTCTCAGGATGCATCATAATAGGCATATTGTCCTTCATCAGCAGACGGAAATACGTCATGGTCCAGGAAGCGGAACTGCCGGAACGCCGCGACAAGGCCCTTCAGGTGGTCAACAGGAAGGGCTTCGTCTCCATTGGCGAGCTGGTGGAGCTGCTGGGGGTCTCCGAGAGCACGGCCCGGCGGGACCTGGAGGCCCTGGAGGCCCAAGGCGTGGTCCGGCGCACGCACGGCGGGGTGATCTCGCTGGCCGAGCCGCCGGCGACGAGGCTGGCGTTTTCCGACCGGACGGCCACGGCCGTCGAGGAGAAGACCGCCATCGCCGCCGCCGTCGCGGCCATGATCGAGGACAACCAGACGGTGATCCTCAACGGCGGGACGACCTGCTGCTGCCTGGCCGAGGCCCTGCGCGGGCGCCGGCTGAGCATCGTGACCAACTCCGTGCCCATCGCCGCCCTGCTGGGCGGGGAGATTCACACCGAGATCACCATGATCGGCGGCTACCTGTACCCGCGCACGGGCGTGACGCTGGGGACGGCGGCGGTGGACATGCTCGGGACCCTCCGCGCCGCGCGGGCCGTGATGAGCTGTGCCGCCGTCAACCCCGACGGCGCCTTCAACGTCAACGAGATGATGACCGCCGTCGAGCAGCGGATGATCGAGGTGGCCGACGAGGTGATCCTGGCCGTCGATCACACCAAGTTCGGCAAGCGCGCCATCGCCCGGCTGTGCGGCTGGGGCGACGTGAGCGTGGTCGTCACCGACGCCGGCATCGACGCCGAAAGCCTCGGTTGGCTGGAGCGGATGGACGTGCGCGTGGTCGTCGCGGAGGAGAAGGCATGAGCGGCGTGAACATCCCCATGCCCCGCGAGCATCTGGAGCGGATCGTCCGGCAGGTCGTCCGCGAGCGCCTCAGCCGGGGCGTCCCGGCCGGTGGGGCGGGCGTGGTGCCCTACACCCCCAACCTGGTCGTCAACGTCTCCGCCCGGCACATGCACGTCCGCCCGGACCATCTCCGCAAGCTCTTCGGCCCGGATGCGGAGCTGACCGTGTTCCGCTGGCTGTACCAGCCCGGTGAGTTCGCGGCCGAGCAGACGGTGACGGTCTTCGGGCCCCGCAAGCGGATGATCGAGCGGGTGCGGATCCTCGGGCCCGCGCGGGACTACTCGCAGATCGAGATCTCCTTCACCGACGCGATCGCCCTGGGCATCGACGCCCCGGTCCGCCCGTCGGGGCGGATCGAGGGCACCCCCGGCTGCATCGTGGTGGGCCCGGCCGGGGTGGTGGAGCTGCCCGAGGGGGTGATCCGGGCGGAGCGGCACGTGCACATGTCGCCGATGGACGCGGCCTACTACGGATTCCACGACAAGCAGTACGTCAAGCTCCGGGTGGAGAGCAACTGCTCGATGACGTTCGACCGCATGCTGTGCCGTGTGGACGGGCGGTTCCTGCTGGAGGCGCACGTGGACACGGACGAGGGCAACGCGTGCGACCTGCCGAACGCCCGAAGCGTGGAGCTCGTGGCACAGGTTTCCAACCTGTGTCAATAGGATAGATTGGTGACACAGGTTTGTAACCTGTGCAGAACACACAGGTTGAAAACCTGTGCCACCTACACCAAGGAGAAATGGATATGGCGGTGCAGGCATTGGGCATGATCGAGACGCGGGGCTTGGTGGCCTTGGTCGAGGCCTCCGACGCGATGTGCAAGGCGGCCGACGTCGAGCTGACCGGCTGGGACCGCGTCGGGTCGGGGCTGGTCACGGCCTTTGTCGCCGGCGACGTGGCGGCGGTCAAGGCGGCGGTGGACGCGGGTGCGGCGGCGGCCGCCAAGATCGGAGAGGTCATCAGCGTCCACGTGATCCCGCGACCCCACGAGGACCTGAGCAAGGCGCTTCCGGCCCCGCCCGCGGCCCCGGCCCCGGCGAAAAAGCCCGCGCGGGCGAAGGCCAAGTAGGCTCCACAGGAGAACGACCATGGAAGCATTGGGCATGATTGAGACAAAAGGTTCGGTCGGGATGGTCGAGGCCTCCGACGCGATGGTCAAGGCCGCCAACGTCACGCTGCTGCCGCAGATCGAGATTGGCGGCGGATACGTCACCACCCTCGTCCGCGGCGACGTCGGTTCGGTGAAGGCGGCGGTGGACGCCGGGGCGGCGGCGGCCGCCAAGGTCGGCGAGCTGGTCGCCTGCCATGTCATCCCGGCGCCCCACAGTGCGTTGACCGGCGTGTTCATCTGAGAAGCAGGAACCGGGAACCGGTCACCGATGACCACGCCCACGCCCACGCACTGCGCTGCGTGGGAGTCCCGCGGTAACACATTACGCACCCATGAAGATCCTCGTCGCCAATATCGGCTCGACCAGCTTCAAGTTCCGCCTGTTCGACTTTGCGGGCGGGCAGCGGGAGCTGGCTGCCGGCGGGATCGACCGGATCGGCGGGGCGGGCGGGACGTTGACGTTCGCCCTGACCGGCCGCGACCCCGTCCGGCGCGGCTGCGCGTGCGCCGATCATGGCGAGGCGGTCCGCGCCGCCATGGACGAGATGGCCGCGGCCAGTGTGCTCGCCGACGCCGCCGACCTGTCGGCGGTCGCCTTCAAGGCCATCACCGCCGGCGAGGCGGACCCGGTGGCGATCGTCGACGACGCCATCCTGGCGGCGATGGAGCGGCTCGCACCCATCGCCCCCGCCCACAACCCGCCGTACGTGGCGGCCATGCGGCGCTTCCGGGACATGCTGCCCGACACGCCCCTGGTGGCGGCCTTCGAGCCGGGGTTCCATCGGACCGTCCCCCGGCGGCGCCGCCTGTACGCCTGCCCGCCCGCCTGGGAGAGCGAGTTCGGCATCCGCCGCTACGGCTACCACGGTGCCTCCCTGCGTTACATCGCCGAGCGTACGGCCGAGCTTTCCGCCGGCAAGGCGCGGCGGATCGTCGCCTGCCACCTCGGCGGCTCGTCCAGCCTGTGCGCGATCCGGGACGGGAAATCGGTGGCCACGACGATGGGCTATTCCGCCCAGTCGGGCCTGCCGCAGGGAACCCGCTGCGGGGACTTCGACCCGTTCGCCCTGGCCATCGTCGCCGCCGAGACGGGCAAGACGCTCGACGCCATGCTGGCCGAGCTGGCCGGCGAGGCGGGCCTGGCCGCGATGAGCGGCGTCGGCGCGGACATGCGCGACATCGAATCGGCCGCCGAGGCCGGCGACGGGCGGGCGCAGTTGACCATCGACGTATACGTCACCGCCATCCGCGACTACCTGGGCGCCTACCTGGTCGAACTGGGCGGGGCCGACGCGATCGTCTTCACCGGCGGGATCGGCCAGAACAGCCCGCTGATCCGCGAGCGCGTGTGCAAGGGATTGGACTTCGCCGGCATCGCCCTGGACGACGGCAAGAACGCCGCCGCCGAGGGCGAATGCCGCATCGACCGCGACGGCTCGCCGACCGCCATCTGGGTGATGCCGACCAACGAGGAGAAGATCGTATCCCGCCTGGCGGCGGAACTTTTGGGATCGCAGAAGGGGGGGAGCGAAGATGAGTGAGACAAGGATTTCCAATTTCCAATTTCCAATTGGTGGGGGGACCCCGCTTGCGGTTTCGCGAAGTCGCACACTGGCCCGAGGCGGGACCCCCAGGCCGTACCAACAGAGTCAACAGTCCAAAGACCTGAATAGGCAGTTCGGAGAAATGATATGGGACAGGAAGCATTGGGCATGATCGAGACGCGTGGCCTGGTGGCGTTGATCGAGGCGATCGACACGATGCTCAAGGCCGCGAAGGTGACACTCCGCGGGACGAAGAAGGTCGGCGCCGGCCTGGTGGCGGCGTACGTGGAAGGCGACGTCGCCGCCTGCAAGGCGGCCGTGGACGCCGGGGCGGCGGCGGCCGGGAGGATCGGCGAGGTCGTGACGGTCCACGTGATCCCGCGCCCGCATGCGGAAGTCGCGGTGGTTCTGCCATAGCGTCCCCTGCGCGGACAGTCCATCGCCCCCCAGCGGAAGGGGGGGCTTCCAACCGCGGATGGGCGTTCGACTGTCCCTGGGTCCATAACCCCCCGCTTCCGCTGGGGGGCGATTGTCCCGACGCGCGGGGACTGAGAGGAAACGCAATGTTCATTGCAAGAGTCAAAGGCAACGTCGTCGCCACGCACAAGGTGGCGAAGATGACGGGCAGGAAGCTGCTGATGGTCGATCCGATCGTCCTGGACGAGTCGGGCGAGCAGTTGAAGCCCACAGGCCGGTGCTACGTGGCCGTGGACAGCATCGACGCCGGCGAGGGCGACGTGGTGCTGGTCACCCAGGGCTCCAGCGCCCGGCTGACCGAAGGCACCTCCGACGCGCCGGTGGACTGTGTGATCATCGGCGTGATCGACACGATCAACGTCGGCGGCAAGACACGATACGCCAAGAACGCCTAGTGGCACAGGTTTGTAACCTGTGTAAAGAGAATAGGTTGAACGCCTGTTCCGACGGGACACAGGTTGAAAACCTGTTCCACCATGGAGCAGATCATGATCGAGGCGAATGAAGGACTGGTTCGGGACGTGGTCGAGCAGGTGCTCGAGCAGGTTCGTACGGGCTGGGGAGGGCGCGTGGCGCCGACGGTGGGGGCGTCGGCGGCCCCGACGCTCACGGCGGGGTCCAGGGCGGCCCCGGCCGTTACCGGCGCCGTCGGGGCGAACCGATTCGGGCAGTTCACCGACGTCAACCAGGCCGTCCAGGCCGCGGCCAAGGCCCAGGCCCAGTTGATGACACGGTCGCTGGCGCAGCGGAAGATCGCCTGCGACCTGATCCGCCGGATCTGCATCGACCAGGCCGACCGCCTCGGGGCGATGGAGTTCGAGGAAACCCGCATCGGCCGGCCCGAGCACAAGGGCGAGAAGCTCGTCCTGGCCGGCGAGCAGTCGCTGGGCGTGGAGTTCCTCCGCTCCAACGTCTTCAGTGGCGACCACGGGCTGACCGTGGAGGAATTCGCCCCCTGGGGCGTGGTGGCGGTGATCACCCCGGTCACCCACTCGCTGCCCACGCTGGCGTCCAACGCCATCAGCATCATCGCCGCCGGCAACTCCATCGTCTGCAACCCCCACCCCGGCGGGGCGAAGATCGCCTGCCACGGGGCCAAGCTCTTCAACCAGGCCATCTACGAGAAGCTCGGCATCGACAACCTCCTCAGCATCCTCACCGCCCCGACGCTGGAGACGGCCGGGGCGATGTTCGGCCATCCGGACATCCGGCTGCTGGCGATCACGGGCGGGCCCGGGGTGGTCAAGGCCGCCCTGGCCTCGGGCAAGCGGGCCATCTGCGCCGGGCCCGGCAACCCGCCGGTGGTCGTCGACGCCTCCGCCGACATCGACAACGCCGCCCGGTGCATCATCGAGGGCGCCGCCTTCGACAACAACCTGCTGTGCCTGGCCGAGAAGGAGGTCTTCGTCGAGGCGGCCGTTTGGGACAAGCTCCACGCCGCCATGAAGGCCCATAGCGCCTTCGAGCTGTCCGCCCAGCAGATCAACGCCCTGGCGGACAAGGTCATCGCCGGGCCCACCGACGGGCACCTGCACGCCCGCCGGGAGTTCGTGGGCAAGGGGGCGGCCGACCTGGCGGCCGCCATCGGCGTCCGCGTGCCGCCGAACACCGAGCTTCTGTTCGGCCCCACCGGCCCCGACCACCCGTTCGTCCAGGCCGAGCAGATGATGAGCTGCCTGCCCTTCGTCAAGGCCGACGGCTTCGAGCAGGCGGTGGCCATGGCCAAACAGGCCGAGCACGGCTTCCGGCACACCGCCATCATCCACTCGCGCCTGGTGGACCACATGACGTACATGGGCAAGGCGATGGACACGTGCCTGTACGTCAAGAACGGCCCGTCCATGGCCGGCGACGGCGTGGGCGGGGAAGGCTACTGCTCCTACTCCATCGCCTGCACCACCGGCGAGGGCGTGACCACGCCCCTGACCTACACCCGCATGCGAAGGTGCGTGATGGTGGACAACCTGAGGATCATTTGATTGCGGATTGCGGATTGCGGATTGAGAAGCGGTGGGTGCCATGGTCACGCGTTGTCCGCGTGACCATGCCGACGCCGCGATGGCGGATCTGAGAAGATGGATTGTGGACGGCCGACAGTCCGGGTTGTTGTGGCAGTTGCTCACCACCGGCTTCGTACGCGTTTAGCGTTGTGCCCACGTGCTGTTGGTTGTTGGGCCCCGACCGGGGCCCAGGGCATTTGGCCGGGGGCGTCATCCCCCGGAACGGGTGCCTCTTCTCGTGGTGAGCCCCGAAGGGGCGATAGAAAGGATGGGCCGACCGCCGCCCCTCCATCGCCCCTCCGGGGCTCTTCCCTTGAAAGGGACCTCTTCCGGGGTACCGGCGGCATCTTCGCTTCGCTCCGAGCTGACGCCCCCGGCCAAATGCTCCCCGCTCCTTCGGAGCGTACCTGTTCCGCGGGGCCTGGGTGCCATCCCGATGGCCATCGGGACTTGCAGCCCGTGGGGGAAGGTGAAGGACCGTTCGGCAGGGCCCCGGCCCCATGCCTCACAGGCTGCAAGCAGCCTGTGGCACCCAGGGTATGGAAACGGATAGAGCCATGTTCGTAGCGATGGTCGAAGGCAGAGCGATCAGCACGATCAAGCACCGGTCGCTGCGCGGCTGGAAGCTGCTTGTCGTCCAGCCTCTTGGGTTCGACGGCAAGACGCCCGAGGGCGATCCGCTGCTGGCGATCGACATGCTCGGGGCGGGCCGGGGCACCAAGGTGCTTATCAGCAACGACGGCAAGGGCGCCCGGGACATGGTGGGCGACACGAACTCCCCCGCCCGGTGGGCGGTGATCGGCATCGTGGATCATGAGTGACGCGGACGAACAACTCGTGCGCGAGGTGGTCCGGCGCGTGGTGGAGGTGTTGGGGGGACAAGGGACGGTCCGCGCGAGTGGGGGGGACGGAAACGACAACGACGCCGAACGACAAGTCGGTCGGAGCGGGGGAGGGGAATCCCAAGGTGCCGACACAAGCCTGTCGGATGCGACGCGGGTCTGGGTGACGGCGCGGGGGATTGCGGAGAGGGCGTCGGGCGGGGGGACGGTGACCTTGGGCGCCAACGAGTTCCTGACCCCCGCGGCGCGGGACTATGCGGCGTCGCGCGGGATCGTGGTGGTCTGCGAGGACGCCGTCCAGGCGGCGGCGACGCCCCGCGAGAGGCGCGTCAAGCCGGCCGTGCTCACCCGCACGCTTGGCCTGGTGGTGGACCGGGCGGACGCGAAGGTGGAATCGGCCCTGGCCTCCGCCGCCCGGGGCGGGGTGAGC